>JAJQFK010000010.1:0-4634 GCA_021201175.1 Candidatus Gastranaerophilales bacterium
AGGTGAGTGGCGCCTTGAAAAGCGGATTGCGCGCAGAGGCTGGAGGGCGGAAACGAGGAGTTTTCGACCGCGATGCCGTTTAATGCGCGCAACCAAGCAGGTGAGCCCCAATTTTTCGGTGACGAGGAGCGGAATTCCGGACGGCTGAAAGCCGGTAAGCGAACAGAAGAAGCCGGCAGGAGCAAAGCTCCGGAGGCGCTACTCTGTGAGCGCAAAGGGATTTCAAGAAAGTCATCGAAAAATGCGGGCGACACTAGATTATGTGAAATTTTTATTGTAAAGGTTCTAAGAAAACCTTTACTGCACAAGCAAAACTCATTTATAAAGAAAGAGCCCTTATAGGGCTCTTTCTAAAACTAGTTAAGTGTATCTTTAAAGCTATCTATAGCATTTTGTCTTTTTTGCTGTTTTTCTTTTGATTCTGTTTTGCTTTTTTCTACACTATCTTTTACATTTTGTTTTTTTGTATCAACACTTTGTTTTGCTTTATCTTTTGTTGCTTTTGTATCATTTTTTGCTTGTGTTTGTTTGTCTTGAATTTCTTTTTTTGTGTTTGTAACTTCTTGTTGTTTCTTGGTCAAATAAGAATTTTCTGAACTGCTGTTAACTTTTACGGAAGGTTTTGTTACGGAAACACTTGCTGCATTAACAGAAACTCCGAATGAAACAGCAATAGCAGCTGCTAAAGCAATTGTTAAAAATGTTTTTTTCATTTTTTTCTCCTTTATTTATGTCCACTCAGACTGAAATGTCCTATTCTGAGTGCCGGAACTGCGGTTTTCAGATGATGTATTACTGCGTCTGTTACTATTTTCCGAATTATTTTTTCCTTTTTGTGTCATATTTTTTGTTCCGTTTTCCATCATTTCAGCCAAACGAGAAGGTCTGACTCTTACTCCGGATTGCGGTACAAATTTATCTACGTTTTCACCGTCATAATCTGAAAATTGACCGGCGAACGCACAATTACATATAAAAATTGTTAAAACGAAACAAAAAACCAAACTAACTAACTTTTTTTTCATAAATATAATCCTCAATTTATTATATTATTAATTGGCTAAATTAAAATCATATATACATTATAGTATTATCATACCACATTATCAAAAAAAATAAAATATTTAATATATATGTCTTTACAAGTGCGTAAAAAACAGTATTATATAATTATGGGCAAGATTATAATATATTCTTTATTAATATTTATTTGTGCCGCTTCATGCTGTTATGCAAAAGATTCAAGCGAATCATCATCAGTATGGGGCTCTGATACTTCGGTATTTTCAACGGGATTTGAGGATCAAGAACCTGTTTCCGACTCAAAAGTTAAAAAAACAATTGAAGCCATAAAACAGCAGCAAATGTCAAGACAGCAAAGAAAAATTCAAAGAGATGTAAATCCCCTTTCACCGTTAGCAGATGAAGAACATTTAAAAGAGTTTGTACGTTCGCAGTCACCTGATGATGATTTAAGCCAGACACTAACCGTAATGATACCTGTTGCCGCATATAAAGATGACGGAACAACAATTCCTCCCGGTTATTATAAGCTTTCATGCCGGAAAACCGAGCAAGGAGAATATATGCTTGATTTATCTCAAGGAACACAAAGAATCCTTTCGGTTAATGCAAAACAAACACAGCAGGATTTAGAACAAGATACTATTTCATTTTGCAATGCTGAAATTATTGATGATTATAGAATTCGGCTAATGTATGGAAGTATGGATTTAAACCTTGCCGGATATTTATATTTTAAATAATCCCTTTACGCTGCTTTAGTTCATTTAACTCTTTTTGGAACGGCGAAATTTTAGCAAGTTTATCTATAATTACAGGCATTTTTTCTATTGTAAAATCAATTTCGTCCTCTGTTGTATATCGGCTAAGACTAAACCTTATACTGCCATGCAGTGCAGTAAACGGTACTCCCATTGCCTTTAAAACATGGCTCGGGTCAAGACTTCCGGATGTACAAGCGCTTCCGGAGCTTGCACATATTCCGAAATCATTCATGTTTAAAAGAATAAGTTCTCCTTCCACATATTCAAACCCGATATTTGTAGTATTCGGTACTCTATTTTGCGCTGAAGAATTCAATTTTGCATTATAAATTTTAGATAGAATTCCCCTTTCAAGTTTATCTCTTAGTCTTTTTACTTCGTTTGTTTCATAATCAAGCGAATTTTTTGCAAGTTCCGCCGCTTTTGCAAGTCCTATTATAAACGGAACGTTCTCTGTTCCGGCTCGTTTTCCGCGTTCTTGATGTCCGCCGATTATTAACGGGGTAATCAACGTTGACGAATTTACATATAATGCGCCTATTCCTTTTGGCGCATGGAATTTATGTCCGGAAATCCCCATCATATCAATTTGAGTATTTTGTACATTTATATCTATTTTCCCTGCTGCTTGAACAGCATCAACAAATATTTTTGTATCTTTATTTTTGGATTTAACTTTTTCTGCAATTATTTCCACCGGAAACAAAGCACCTGTTTCATTATTCGCATACATACAGGAAACTAATGCGGTTTTATCCGTTACGGCATCTATTATTTCCTCAATATTAAGTTCACCTGCGGAGTTTACTCCTGCGTATGTTACACGATAACCTTCTTTTTCAAGCTGCTTGTGTAAATTTAGCACACATGGATGTTCCACTTTTGTTGTTATTAAATGATTTTTAGATTTGTCAGCGCTAAGGACTCCTCTTATTGCTGTATTGGCTGATTCACTTCCGGATGCCGTAAAAATTATTTCTTTCGGATTTTTTGCCCCGAAAAAATCTTTTACAATTTCACGTGCCTGTGCAATAGCTTTTGCATTTTTTCCGCCAAATTCATATATACTTGACGGATTCCCGTAATATTGGGAAAAATACGGAAGCATTACTTCCAATACTTTTTCATCGACTTTTGTTGTCGCATTGTTATCTAAATAAATAAGATTTGCCATATTTACACCTGAATAATTTCTATATTTTCATTTACATGCTGTCTTAATGTTGCTTCAACAAAATGTGTTAAAGTTAAATAAGCACGATTGCAGCCGTGACATTTTCCGGATAACTTCACTTTTATTTGATTTCCGTCCACATCTATTAATTCTATATCCCCGCCGTCTTTTCTAAGTTCGGGAGAAATATATTTTTCTATTATGTTATTTATTTTAATTATCATTTGGGTTTTTGTTAATTGTTCAGTTTTATTAGCCTGAGAATTAACCGCACTTAAAATTTCTGCGATTCTGCCCTTACATCTGCCGCAGCCGCCTCCGGCTTTTGTATAATTAATCACATCTTCCAATGTTTTTAAATTATTTTCTTTTATTTCATTTTCCAAAAATGATTTAGTTATATCAAAACACTTGCAGACTATTTCATCTTCATCTTTAATTGTAATTTCTTCATTATAGTAATTCGCTATAGCGGATTCTAATGCCTCATGCCCCATGACAGAGCAATGCATTTTCTCGGGAGGCAGCCCGCCAAGCGCATCAGCAATTTGTTTATTAGTGATTTTTCTTGCTTCATCAATGTGTTTCCCGATAACCATTTCCGTAAGAATACTGGAACTGGCAACGGCACTTCCGCAGCCGAATGTTTGAAATTTTGCATCGGTAATAATGCCGTTTTTATCAACTTTTAAATATATCTTTAATTTATCTCCGCACGATAAAGAACCTGCTTCTCCAATTGCATCTGCATTTTCAATTGAACCGGCGTTCCTCGGATTTCTGTAATGCTCCATAACTTTTTCAGAATAATCCCACATTTTTCTACCGTTCCTTTTTTTAATTAATTATTTCAAAGTTTTTTATTTAATTATACTCCAAAAAGAAAAACAAACATTACTTAGTCAGGTGTTGTTTTTTTTGAACATACTTTAAAACTGTTTGATTTCCATCAAAATTGAGAGGGTTAAACAAATTTATAAACCAGTGATTTAGCACAAGGTTTAAAAATTGAATATTCAAATGCTTCAAGAATAAGACTTGCCGCTTCATTTATAGTTTCCGGTTTATTTGTATACAAAATTGCTATTGTTTCATCTTTCTTAACATATTCTCTGTATTTTTTTGTAAAATATACACCTGCACTATAATCTATGCTGTCACTCTTTTTATCTCTCCCCGCTCCAAGAATTTTACATGCTTTTGCAGCTTTAAGGGCATCTATATTTTTTACATAACCATTGCATGGAGATTTTATTTCATATTTAGTATTTACATTCAGAATCTTTTCATAGTTTTCAACGATTGATTCATCACCATTTTGAGCCTTGATTATTTCTTTGAATTTTTTTAGAGCCTGACCTGACGAAATTAAATCTTCGATAAATTTATAACATTCCTTTTTAGATTTAAATTTTCCGGTCTTAATAAAAGCAGTTTGTGCAAGTGCAAAAGTTACCTCTTTTAAATCCGGTTCCATATTTCCTTTGAGGAAATCTATAACTTCCATTATTTCAACGGCATTTCCGACAGCTCGTCCGCGCGGTTGATTCATAGAACTTACGACCGCACAAATGTTTCTGTTAAGCCGTCTGCCAATTTCAACCATAATTTTAGAGAGTTTAACCGCTTCTTTTTTTGTTTTAATAAAGGCGCCTGAACCAAATTTTACATCA
>JAJQFK010000010.1:4644-6630 GCA_021201175.1 Candidatus Gastranaerophilales bacterium
GAATTATATGTTTTGCTCCGGAAGCTATTTTTTTAGAAACAACAGAGGACGCAATTAAAGGAATAATATCAACAGTTGCCGTAACATCACGCAGCGCATATAATTTCCCGTCAGCAGGCGCCAGAGAAAGAGTTTGTGCCGCTATTGCCGTTTTTTGTTCTTTTACCAGAGTTTTAAATTCCTGTATTGATAAATCCGTATTAAATCCCGGAATAGATTCTAATTTATCAATAGTTCCGCCTGTATGTCCAAGCCCTCTGCCGGATAGTTTTGCACAATACAAGCCGGCTGCCGCAAGAATCGGTAAAAGTATTATCGTTATTTTATCACCGACTCCGCCGGTAGAATGCTTATCTGTTATATCATCTGAGATATCTGACAAATCTAAAATCTGACCCGATTCCGCCATATATTTTGTAAGCAATGTCGTTTCGTCTAAATTCATTCCTTTAAAATATATTGCCATCAAAAGAGCACTTGTTTGATAATCTTCAATAGAATTATTCATTATTCCGTCAATAAAAAACTTAATTTCTTCTTCGGATAAAGCAAATCCATGTTTTTTTCTGTCGATAATATCCGTAATTTTCATAAGAACTCCTTTTAAATCATAACAGGTCAGACCAATCATAATCTTTTACAACAGCGATTTCGCAAAATAAAAAGAGAAGTATAAACTGTCCGCGAAACTTCGGGCGGCACCGGATTATGCAAAAAACGGGAGTTATATAGCAAATTCCGTCAATCATATCCGGAACTGTCGCCCTGAACTTGTTTCAGGGTCTATTAATTAGTAGATTCCGAAACAAGTTCGGAATGACGTTATTACTAAGATTTAATAATATTTTGTGGAATTTACTATATAACTCCCCAAAAAACTTCCCTTTTTATAAACGTAATTCAATTATTTTTTCTGAGTATTTAAATATTGAATAATATCATTAGTAACATCAACACCGCCGGCATAAACTGCTGCATAATCAAGAATAACATCAAGTTTTTTTGCTGCGGCGACAGCCTTAGAAGCTGCAAGAACATTATCTCTTATAATTTTTTCTTTTTGTTCTTTTAATGTATATATTTTTTCTTCTTTAGTTTTAAACTCTTTTTGAATCTGATCCTCAAATGTTTTTTTCTGGATTGGAGATTCTATTGCCTTATATTGTTTATCTTTATCAATTGCATACTGTTGCAGTTCTAACAATTTATTATCAATATCTTTATATGCACTTTTAGCAAAAGAATACTCCGAAAGAACTTTTTGAAAATCCGCATACCCGATTGTTGCCGCATTTGCTTGTAAGTTAAATACAAATAAAGTGAAAACAGCAGTTAAAATAAGTTTTAATTTATACATTATATCCTCCTATAATAGAAAATTTTATCAGATGAAACCGATAAATACAAGCTGATATTCTAAAAATGGGTCTAAAAATTACATTTGTTCATTAGTTTTTAACTCATACAGAGTATAAATTTCTTTTTGCTCCGCTGTGCTTAAATTTGAAGGAGAAGTTTTATATAATTCTTTAAAACCATAATCTTCAAAAATTTCATAATCATCTTGTACAATCCAGTATTTTGAATGTGGAATAGGTTTTGTTTGATTTTTCAAACCCTCAAACGCAAAATATGTTAAATATTTATTTGAAGGAAAATAATAAAAATTTTTATCCGGCAAATATGATGATAACGGTGAAATTGTGTAGGGGAATCCAATATAAATAAATGTATTTTCATCTTTTATATTTTTTTTGATATATTCAGCCATTTCTTTGGAACCTGACCAATTATGCTTTATTTCTCCGATTATAACCGGAACTAAGTTAAGAAATGATATTATGAAAAGAGCAAAGACAATAGTCTTATATATTTTATTAAAATTCGCTGCTTTTGATAATGATAATTTTGCATTCCACATACAAAAAACTAAAATTAAAAATAATAAAAATATCTTTTGATATGGAATGCCTCCAAACCAGTATT
>JAJQFK010000113.1 GCA_021201175.1 Candidatus Gastranaerophilales bacterium
CAAAAGCTGAACGAAAAATCTGCCTGGACACCGGCACAAGAAAATTAATAATTACTTTTGTTTGCTGCGCGCGGGGGGGGGATACGCTGATTTAGACTATTCTGAGATTAGTGACAGCTTTTTATCTGAAAATGATAATGCAGAAGCAGTTTTATCTACACTTAAAGAAATTGATACGAATGAAGATTCAGTAATTTCTTCAGATGAAGTAAATACTTTTTTAGATAACTACAAAAATATATTTGAATTATATGATTTTGATGAAACAGAAACTGAATCCGAGAATCAACAGGACGAATCCGGTGTAATACGTGACAGACAAGAAATAAAAAGTATTTTATCCGAAATGGATTATACTGCAAGGAACAATATTCTTGAACAACTGGGCGGATTTGGAAGTATTGACTATTTATCAAAATCTGATGACGGAACAATAAAAATATACTCAGGAGCTGAATCTGTAACCGTATATTCTTCCGGAAAGTATAATTTTTCTTATGAAACAGAAAATCAAAGCGGAACAAAAATTTATGATACTCAAAATCGGGTAGAAAACAATACTTATATCGACCATACAAACAATGAAAACATAGTCACGGAAAATTATTCTTATAATGATGACGGAAGTTATCAAATAACAATAGAAAACAGTGAATCTCCGGAAGAACAGAGTGTTCTGACTGTATCTGAAGATGGTGAAGTAGTATCTTTAGAAACATTAAACAAAACAACAGGAGAAAAAAGTACAGATTACACAATGCCGCAATCTTCATCTGGCAGCGCAGTATCTGTAAACAGCTGCGGAAGTCTTTCTGAATTAACAGGTCAATTAAAAGCATTAGAAGATGAAAAAAATACGGTACAAGACGATCTAAACACACAACAGAATACACTTGAAACAACACAAAGCGATAAAGACAGCGAATTATCATCTATAGATTCTGAAATATCAACAGGCGAATCAGAATTAAGCAGTGCAAATTCTGATGTAGAAGCAGCATCGGCAGAAGTAGATACAGCGCAAGCCGAAGCGGATAGTGCTCAAAGTGCCGTAGATTCCGCACAATCTGATGCAAATACAAAAGAATGCGAACTTGATACAGCAACGGCGAATACAGAATCTGCACAATGTGCAGAAGAAAGTGCAGCATGTGATAATCAAGAAAAAACAGCAGCACAGCAGACCGCTCAGTGCGATTCAGATCAAGCACAATGTAATTTGAGTACGGCACAAGGAAACACTGAATCAGCACAAAACAAAGCAAATACAACAAGCGCACAATATTCAACAGCACAGGCTGAAACTGTATCTGCATATAAGGTTGTTAACCAAAAACAAAAGGAAGTAAATGCTGCACAGGGCGAATATAACAGTGCGCAAGCTGCTGCAAGTAAAGATGAAAGCGCATGGCGTAAATTTACAAACTGGGTTTCTTCTGCGTGGAACTCATTACAAAATTTATTAGCAGGATTAAGTAAGGCAGAAGCAGAGGCTAAAGAAAAGGAGGAAGAAGAAGAACGCAAAAGAGCGGTAGATGAAGAAGCACAAGAAAAATTAGAACAGAGAAAAACCGAGCAGGATACAGCTCAAGATGTTGCAGATGCAGCGCAAGTAGTATTGGATAGAGCCACCGGTGAAAAAGAAGTTTCTGATCAAGAATATGCAGATGCTATGCTTCAACTTGCCAATGCCATGACAGAGCAGGATAATGCAGAAGGCGAATATAATACTGCAATGCAGCGGTATATGGAAGCAAATAACTATAAAGCGGATGCAGACGGTAACTTAGTTGATGCGCAAGGTAATTTAGTTGATGTGCAGCAAGTGGCAGAGGAACTTGAAACATTTGTACAGGGATTATATTCAAACAGAGAAACAACTGAAACAAAATATGATTCTGTATTAGATGCTACTATTGGTGTAATAAATAATGACGAAGGTCAAATAGAAAATTTAAATAACCAAATATCAAGTCTGCAAACAGAAATACAAGAGGAAGAAAAACGTATAGCTCTTGAAGAAGAAATGACAGCCGCTTTGGCTGCCGAATTAGGTGAAATAAATTCCGCGGAGGATTCTGCCGGAATGGTTGATGATTTATCATCATTGATGGGTAACGGGAACTCAAAATCAAGAAAAGATTTTGAATCTAAACAAGAATTATTAGAAGCTGCTTTAATTTCCGGAAACCAAGAAGATATCGAAAAAGCATATATTGCAATTTACGGCGATCAAGAAGTATATGTTCTTGATAATAAGACTGTATTAAGTGAAAGCGAAGTTAATGCATTATCAGATGAAGATAAACAAAAGGTAACAACAAGAAAGTTATCGGAAGTATATAGCAGCGATAATATTGAAAAAGCAATAAACAATAGGGCAGAAGAATCTGTAGAAGCTAAGAATACAATAGAATTATTAAATTCAGGCATGTGCAGCGCAAACGGTCAAACCATATCAACCGACGATATAACAAATGCGTTGATAGCGCAGGCTGCGGAACTTGAGAAAGAAAATTATGATGCATATAATCATCAAGGTATATTAAGTAAAAATATAGGCAATGTTAATGACGGATTAGGAATAGGAACATCAATATCAGAAACAACTTCTCAGGTAGAACACTATAAAGCAATGGTTGAAAAACTTCAAAATTGTTCAGACCCGCAGCAATATGCAGCTTTATATAAATCTATAACAGGTGAAAACCTTGATATCAGTTCAGTAGTTAATCTTCTTGCATACAATGAATTAAAGAAAGAAACCGGAAATTCTGAGCAAAGTTCAACAACAACTACTGATACACAAACTGTTTATGATTTAAGCGAATATGTTAATAATACGGTAGACTACGTAAATAATAATGCAGGCGGTGATTCTTCCGTATTAAATTTAACCTCAAATTCAAAAGCAAGCGAATGCATTGAAGATTATAAAGAAACACAAGAGAATGCAAAAAACGCAGTTAATGGTGTGATTACCGGTGTAGGGTCAGCGGCGCT
This sequence comes from Candidatus Gastranaerophilales bacterium, assembly GCA_021201175.1. Taxonomy (GTDB): domain Bacteria; phylum Cyanobacteriota; class Vampirovibrionia; order Gastranaerophilales; family Gastranaerophilaceae; genus Avigastranaerophilus. The sequence continues at coordinate 3,004 of JAJQFK010000113.1, forward strand.
TGCAGCAGTTTGTGTTGGATTAACTCCATTTACAGGCGGTGCTTCACTTGCCGTAGGAGTTGCAGTCGGAGCCGCTGCAGGTGCTGCAATTAATACGTCTTTAAATGCTGCGGATAGTGTATATGATTCAGATGATGACGGTACTTTAGATTTAAACTATACATTAAAAGAGGCAAGCAAAGATGCATTGGTTGGCGGACTTAATGGAGCTGTTAGCGGAATATCCAGCGGAGCCGGTGAACTTGTAGCAAGTTCCATCGGAACAAATGCAGCAAAAACTGCTGTAGCAACCACAGCAGGAGAAGCTGCAAAGAAAACAGTTATAAATGTAGGTTCAAAACTAGCCGGAGCTGCAGTTGAAGGCGTTATTGACGGCGGCATAAGCAGCAGCGGGGAATATTTAATAAATGTTGCATACGGTGACGAAGAATTTTCAGCTGATAAACTTGCAGAAACAGCAGTGCAAGGTGCTGCATTTGGTGCTGTATTTAATGTCGGAATGTCTGCTGCGGGTCAAGCAGTTGGCGGTATTGCTAATGCCGGTGAATCCATATATTATGATGGCAAAATAAATACAGCGCTTACGGAAGGATCAAGCGGAAATCAAATTGCAGATATGATTGCAAATAAATTAGATGATTCATTACTTGATTCAAGCGGAAATGTAAACAAATGGTCTGTTTCACAATTGACAGAAAATGCTAAATCCTCCTTAGAGGCTATTGAATCACTGGGACAAAATTCAGGACTTTCTTCTGATGAGGCAATGGCAATTTTAAACAATGTTTCCTTAGAAAATCAAGCAGATTTACCGGAAGTTATAAATAAATTAAAAAGTAATGAAAAATTATTCACGGGCGAAAACGGATATTCAAAAGAAAATATTCAAAGTTTTATTTCAGGTATTAATGATATTCAAGTAGACCCCAAAACCGGAAATTTAATATCTGTAACATCAAGTGATTATGCAACTGCCCAAAAATTTACTTTTGAATTTGATTCAAACGGAAAATTCACCGGTATATCAAATGTAGAAGATATTTCTGATTCAATTATAGACATTGATGATATAAACGAAAATCAAGCAGTAAATATGCTAATGGATTCAAGTTTAGACACATCCGGCGATATAAATACCAATAGTCCTGAAATCCACACTCAAGATGAATTCTTAGCGGATGCAGATAATACATTTGACGTAATTGAAGAACTTCCTGATAAAGAATCAGGAAAAATCATTGACGCTGACTCCGGAGAAATCAAAAACGCAGAATTAGAATCCGACGCGGGTAATGAAATAACTGACGTTGTTGGTGACAGTAATGCTCAAGACCTTGACAATGCTGAAAATAATGCGATAGATACAGATTTAGACAATAATACCGGCAAAGAAATAACTGATATTGATGGTGCTAATGATACTCAACTTGACGTAATTGAAGAACTTTCGGACGCTGACTCCGGAGAAATCAAAAACGTAGAATTAGAATCTGACGCGGGTAATGAAATAACTGACGTTGTTGATGACGGTAATACGCAAGACCTTGACAACGCTGAAAATAACGCGATAGATACAGATTTAGACAACAACACAGGCAAAGAAATAACTGATGTTGATGGTGCTAATGATACTCAACTTGACGTAATTGAAGAACTTCCGGACGCCGACTCCGGAGAAATCAAGAACGCAGAATTAGAATCCGACGCGGGTAATGAAATAACTGACGTTGTTGGTGACAGTAATGCTCAAGACCTTGACAATGCTGAAAATAATGCGATAGATACAGATTTAGACAATAATACCGGCAAAGAAATAACTGATATTGATGGTGCTAATGATACTCAACTTGACGTAATTGAAGAACTTCCGGACGCTGACTCCGGAGAAATCAAAAACGCAGAATTAGAATCCGGCGCCGGTAATGAAATAACTGACGTTGATGGTGACAATAATGCTCAACACCTTGACAATGTAGGAGATAGTACGGCAGATACAGAAACAAATTTAATCAATGAAACAACAGAGAAAAATCTACTAATTGAAGAAGGAGTTCCAAAAAATTTTATAGATTCCTTAGACCAAAACCAACTTGAAAAACTTACATACGAATCGAAATGTGGACGTGGTTATGCAGTCACTAAGCAACGTTATTCTGGTATTAGTATTAGTGATGAAGAAATTGCAAGAGCACTAAAATATGTAGATCCGCAAAAGAATATAAGCTTATGGGATACCATTGATTTATGTAATAGATATTCTGACGAAGAAATTGTAAAAGCATTAAAATATGTAGATCCGCAAAAGAATATAGCAATATGCGATACCATTGATTTATGTAATGATTATTCTGACGAAGAAATTGCAAAATTAATAAAATATGTAGATCCGCAAAAGTATGTAAATTTAGATGATGTCGTTAATTTATATAATAATTATTCTGACGAAGAATTTGAAAAATTATTTAGTCGTATAGATGAAAAAGGAATCAGTCTTAAAGATGCTAAAAAAACTTTAGATTTAGATGATGAGGAATTTGAAACCGTAGGAAGATATATGATAAATGCTGATGTTGACTACTCCACTGCTAAAAAATTAACAAATGAGCAATTACAGAAAATGAATACAATTTATAGCCAAAAAAATTGGAAGCCGGAAGAAATAAAAGAAAATATAAGTAAGCTGCTTGAAGATCAAGAATTTTATAAAAAGAATCTTGAAATAGGGGATATTAAAAATGAACTTGGGCTTACCACAAACTGGAAATTGCTTCAAGGTGATGAGGCTGAAAAAGAATTAACAAAACTAAAAACTATTCGTTCCGGATTAAAATCCACATCAGTTGATGTAATATCATCAAAAAGTGAACTTCCGGTTGTTACTGATGAAGTGAAAGTATCTATAGTAAAATTTTGTAATGGAACCGACTATAATCTTAATGTTTCTATCGATGATACAATAAATTATATTGGAAAAAAATTCCAAGAGAAATATCTTCACTTATCAAGTACGTCAATTATCCAAGATCCGCAAGCAGTAGATGCACTAATACAAAATACAATGGAAAGATATGTTTCTCCCCAAAAAGCCCCACTTGCAAGGTGGATGAATATTGACAATTTAGAAGAATTTAAAAATACATTCCCCGATGTAGGAGAAACATATGAAGCCGGTCGAATTCAATCATATGCACAAACCCTTAAAGGAGCGGAAGGTGGTGTAACCTATTCAGATAGAAGCAAGGCAAAGAATGTTAAATTCATTGTATTCCCAAAAGCAGAAGAAACTAACGCATATGCATTTTCTGTAGTGCAAAATGGCAGCTATGGGGCAAATGAAGCCATATATTCTCCTATCCAAAAACTTACTGTCTTGTACAAAGGACCGGAATGGGTCGAAGGACATGAATTGTATACAATATATATGCAAGAACAGTAATAATAAAAGCAGAGTTCATAAATTTGCGGGTCAATTTTGACCCGCATTGAAAGAAGGTTTTTGATATTAATCAATATCCCACAGTTCTTTAATTTTAATATTTAAAGCGTTTATTGTTCTAATTAATAAA
>JAJQFK010000028.1 GCA_021201175.1 Candidatus Gastranaerophilales bacterium
CGGACGAATTTGTGCCGTAGAACTTCGTTCATTAATCAATTGTAACGCTCAACCCTAACTGGTGAACTCACTTACGTTCAAATCCGGACGGCTGAAAGCCGGTAAGCGAACAGAAGAAGCCGGCAGGAGCAAAGCTCCGGAGGCGCTACTCTGTGAGCGCAATAGAAATTTCAAGAAAGTCATCGAAAAATGCGGGCGACACTAGATTAGACGATTTTTCTTCCTGTGCAATTTTTTCAGGGGTAACAAGCCTCAAGACTGATTGAATATAATATTTCGGACTTCCCGGCGCGGCAACAAAATCTACTTCCAGTTTATATTTTTTACAGATTTTTTAATAAGTTATAATAAAATGAAATCATATTTGTATAATTTTCAACAGTAAGATATTCGTTTATTCCATGCATTAAAGAATATTCTTCCGGTTTAATTTTTATAGGCAAAAATCTGTAGACATTGTCTGATAGTTCTTGGTATTGCCTTGCATCAGTACCCGCCGGAATCATATAAGGAACAATTTTGGCTTTTGGAAATGTAACATTAATCTCTTTTTTTAGTTTTAAAAATACATCATCATCGATCTTTGATATTTTAGATGGTTCTTCCATTGAAACTATTTCAATTTCATAATTTTTTTCCCCAATTATTTTATTAAGAATACTTACTAAATGTGCCTGAGCTTCTTTTGTTGTTTGTGTAGGTAAAATGCGCATATCTACTGTTACTTGTGAATATTCCGGAATTACATTTACAGTACCGGAACCTTTTAACATAGTCATAGCTGTAGTTGTTCTTATATATGCATTGGACAATTTATCTTTTGACAATCTTTTTAATAAAATTGGCTTAAAAATATTTCTGTTTGCAATTAAGTATTTTGTTAAGAAATCGTAATTATTAAAAGTTTGAACAAAATAATTCTCACTTTGAGGTATTAGTTTTGCTTTCATTTGATTTTTATTCAATGCAATAATAACATCTGCAAGCATAGTTACAGATGTTGATTGAGGCGGTCTTGAAGCATGTCCGCCCTGTGATTTTATTTTAATATTAGCAGCAAGCCTTCCCTTTTCGCTAATACCAATATAGGCAATTTCCTCATCGTTTATAGTTTCAACCCTGCCGCCTTCATCTAAAATCATAGAAAATTTTAATTGTTTTTGAGCAAAGTATTTTGCTATATTCTTAGCTCCACGTTCTCCACCTATTTCCTCATCATACCCAAGAGCAACATATACATCTTGTTTAGGCAGGTAATTATTTTTTATTAACATCTCAAGAGCTTCAAAAATCGCAATTACAGAACATTTATCATCTAAAGTTCCTCGTCCCCATATTTTCCCATCGCTTATTTTGCCGGAAAATGGATTATACACCCAATCTTTTAAATCTGATTCACTAACACCCACAGTATCATAGTGTCCGGTAATTAATACAGGAAGATTTTCCTGAGTGCTGTCTGATTTTAGACTCAATACAATTCCATAATCGTCAACTAATTCTAATGACATTTTTTCAAAAGTATTTACATAAGTTTTTTTTAAAAATTCAAGAAACTTTTTGTGATTTTCAAACTTGTCTTTTTCATAATTTTTGTCAGTAACAGTTTTTATTTGAATAGCCTCTTGTATATGTTTTAGTGCCAAAGAATTATCAAAATTCAAATTATTATGGGAGAAATCATTAGAAACGGTTTTATTTGTTTTTTGAAAAATAGTTCTGCCAATAGTCGCAAAAGTAAACAATAACAATATTATAAATATAATTACAAATATATTCTTATACATTTTACATCTCTCCCCTTTTATTATTATTATTTTATTTAAAAAAAGGTCAAAATGTAAATTTATTATTCACATATATTACAAACATAATTGGTTGTATTTGGGAATAATTCTTTAAAAATTTCATTAGATTTATTCTGGTTGGAATCTTCAATTATTGAAAAGGCTTCTGCAAAGTTTTCCCTAAGTCCTCTTGTGGTTATATCTTCATCAGATATTCCATCTGAGAAATCAACACCTTCTATATAATGATCAAAATACTCTATAGCATCTTCATAACTCATATCTGAATTGCCTATTTTTTGTTGCGGATTTTCTTGTAATTGTTTATAAATATTTTCGATATCGGATTTATAAGCCTTCTTAAATTCGTCACCGGAACTATATTGGGTATCCAAAAGATGTCCTATTTCATGTGTTAAAGTATCAGTGAGCTAGGGGCTAATTTTAAAAATAAATTATTCAATAGGAAACTATGTTTTCAAAATTTTTTAAAAAAATATTGAAAACTATACCGGAGTTGCAGTACAACTTAGTATGAAATCATGATGTAATTTGATATAATATTTCAATTAAAGAGGGAGAATAAAATTTATGATAAAAGAATGGAATGATTATTTTTTAGAAATAGCAAAAACTTGTTCTACGCGTTCAAATTGTTTAAGAGCGCAGGTTGGTGCCGTAATTGTAGGGGAAGATAAAAAAATAAAAGCAACCGGCTATAACGGAACACCATCAAAAGTTATATCATGCGTGGAGATAGGAAAATGTTACAGGATAGAAAATAAAATACCGTCCGGAACAATGTACGAAACATGCCGGAGTATTCATGCCGAACAAAATGCGATTATTCAAGCGGGTCAGGACAGATGTAAAGGAGCTGCAATGTATATTTACGGACATAATTTTATATGTATTTTGTGTAAGCGTTTTATAGTTCAAGCCGGCATAAAAGAAGTATATTTAAAAAAAGATGATAATTCCCCAATAGAACATGTTTTAGTAGATGAAATAAAAAAAGAACTATCTAATATGACATATAGTTCTCCGTCCTCAATTCCGCTCTCTTGAATTTTCCTTCATTTCGGGCAAATTGTTCGTTTTGCTGTCGCAGTCACTCACATTGCCCTCATTTATTCGAGTTTCGGACTTTGTCCTCACTCTACGGAAAATCCGCTCTCTTGAATTTCGTACCATAGAAAGAGAAGGAAATATCAGAGAAAGATTGATCTTGGATTAAGTAATAAAAGACTGAAAAGCAAAAAGAATACTGATATTTTCTTCTTTTATCGGATATACTAAAAATATTGATAGATAAAAGTTAAATGATTTGAATTAGAGTATAAATCTCGAAAAGTAAAATTAACATATTTTTCTTCTAATCTTGTGAAAATTGAACACAATTTCGCTTCGTAAGATTTATACAAACTAATACAATTTTATTCTTCTGTTTCAGGTTTTTGCGGTCTGGCATTGCGAATAGCAAAAGAATCATTCATATCTGCTGCTGTTTCCGCAATATCACTTTTTTCGGGTCTTTGAGGACCTGCATAACGCATAGTAAAAGAATCATTTTCATCAGCTTCTTTTACCGAATCATCACTTGCTTCAGGTCTTTGAGGTCCTGCATAGCGCACAGTAAAAGAATCTTTTTTAGAAGCTTCATTAATATATTTATTAAGTAATTCTGCTGTATCTGTCAACATTGGTTCTTGTGATTTTTTATTTATTGTTTTATTTTCCGTATTTGTTGTGTTTGTTGATTCCGGTCTTACAGGACCTGCATATCTTGAAAATAAATCCAGCATATAATTCTCCTTTGTTTGTTTGATTTTATACTATAATAAACGTAAAAAAAACAAAATATGTTATAATTTATATACAATTTAAAAAAAATTTACAAAAATTAATGTTACGGAAGAAAATATGTATAAATTAGATATTGCTGTTTGGGAAATAACACTAAAATGTAATATTTGCTGTTTACATTGCGGATCAAGCGCCGATATTCATTCAAGACCCAAAGAATTAACAACAGATGAAGCACTTGATTTAATTGAGCAATTATCTGATTTGGGTTGCAAAAGAGTTGTATTATCAGGAGGAGAACCGTTTTTAAGAAAAGATTGGGCTGTTCTTGCATTAAGAATAAGAGATTTGGGCATGAATGTTTCATTCATTTCAAACGGATATGTTGTAAATGATGATATTATTGATTTGTTATGTTTGATTGATCCTGCGGGAGTCAGCTTTAGTCTTGACGGCGGATGCGCTCAAACTCACGACTATATAAGAGGAAAAGAAGGCGTTTTTGAACGCTGTATTAATGCATTAAGAAAAACTTCACAAAGAGGACTATACTCTTCTGCCGTTACTTCCGTTCATAAAAAAAATATAGGAGAATTGCCGCAAATCTTGGATTTATTAATAGAAAACGGCGTAAAAGCATGGCAAATTCAAACAGCAACACCGCAAGGAAGAATGCCGAAAGATTTGGCACTTAATGAGGCCGAATATTATTCTCTTGCCGAATTTATTGCAGAAAACAGAGAAAAGAACAAACATTTTATAAGAATTATGGAAGCAGATTGTATTGGATATTATTCAAAACTTTCTCCAAAACTTGAAATGAAACAATGGAAAGGCTGTCAAGCAGGACTTAGAGCTATAGGAATAGAAAGCGACGGCGCAATTAAAGGATGTTTATCTTTACACGGTGATAAATATATTGAAGGAAGAATCAGAGAAAAATCTTTGTCAGAAATTTGGAATTCAAAAGAAAATTTCAAATATAACAGAAGATTTTCGCCTGATTTATTAGCAGGTATTTGTAAAGACTGCAAGTGGGGCGCTGTTTGCAGAGGAGGCTGTAGCGAAAAAGCACAAACATTTACAGGTACTCCTTGGGGAAGTCCGTTTTGTTTATACAGAATAGAAAGCGAAAAAGAAGAAAAAGTTTAATCCAATTTCTTCAATTCTTCTTTTGCTAAAGCAAATTCAGGATTAATTCTCAAACATTCTTCTAAATTTTCTTTTGCTTTTGTTATGTCTTTCAAAGCAATATACAATTTGGCAAGATTATAATAATTAAAACAGAAATTAGAATCCAGCTGCTTAGCTTTATTAAAATATCTTTTTGCAATTTCAAAATCTTTTATATTGAAGTAGTATTTACCTATTTGGCTATATGCTTCAGCATCATTAGGATATGTTTCAATTGCGGTATTTAATAAGCTAAGTGCATTTTTTTCCTGTCCATTGGCAAAATACATAGCTGCTAAATTGTTAATAGCTCTTATATTTTTATCAATTTTAACAGCTTTTTTATAACAGGCAATTGCAAGTTCATTGTCGTTTGTCATTTCATAAGTCAATGCAAGATTATAATAAGAATTTGATGAATTAATATTTTCTGCCAAAGAATAGAGAAAAAATTTTAAAGCATTATTAAATTCTTTTTTATTAAAATAATCCAAAGCTTTTTCATAATTGTTCATTTTTGAAATCCTATAAAAATATTCAACATAATATATTATATAAACTTTACAATAAAAAACTCATTGTAAAGTTTTTGTAAAAAACAGGCATAAAATTTCTTTTTTTTCATTATAATAAACGAAGTTTTTATTATGAAAGTTAATTCTGCATCAAACTACGGCAAGAACATAAACTTTGCGGGAGTAAATGTTAATATTCTTGCAACATCCGATAATCACGGCAATGTACATTCACTGCCCAAGTTGTAGGGTGCAAAAATTGCACCAAATTTGCAGTTAGCAATGTGTTGTCGTTGTTTAATATTTATTTGGTAAAAAATTGCATAATACAACTAAATTTGATATAATAGAAATATAGTTAAAATGGGACAAAATCATTATGAATAACATCAAACACCGCACGGGGGGGGGGGATTTTTAAGTTTTGTAACACAAGGCCGTAAATACAAAAAAAATAAAAAACAAAAACTAGCTTTTACATTAGCAGAAGTTCTCATTACCCTTGTTATTATCGGGATTATTGCTGCGGTTACTGTTCCGACTGTTATGGTAAATTATCAAAAATCAAAAGTTCCTATTAAATTAGAAAAATTTTATTCTATGATGAATCAAGCGTTTTTAAGATATCGTGCTGAAAGCAGTACGGCAGCTTTTAACAGTTTGGAACCATCAGATGGTGAGGCGCTGGAAGCTTTTTTTGATAAATATTTGAATAAATATTTTATATATTCTGATAAAGGTGTTCTTAATTCAAAGTATTACTATATGACTTTTAATGACGGAAGCGGGTTTATTTCCTATGTCAATAGTTCCGGCAATATTCATTTCTTTTTTTGTACTGAATATAAATATTGTGCAGTTGAAAATTATGACGGCAAACGCACTTTTTTATTCACAATGTATAACAAAGAATTTGTAACATCATCGTCAGACTATGATAATAAAACAAGAGAAGAAATACTTGATTCATGTAAATATGGAAATTATGATAACAGCAGTGTTAGTACAAAAGACAAACGCCATGCCTGTGCAAGGTTAATCCAAATTGACGGCTGGCAGATAAAAGATGATTATCCGTGGAATCAAACAATGTTAGAAAATTAATATTATTAATTCAAATTTAATGAGTTACAAGCGTGCAAGTTTTTGTTTGAATCAATCAAAAATAAGTTTGAAACAAGGCGAAAGTCTTTTATTTATAACTTATTTAAACTTAATTCAAATTCAAAATCTTGTCCTCCGGACGGGGAAACTTTTTAAAAAAGTTTCACAAAACTTGTG
>JAJQFK010000217.1 GCA_021201175.1 Candidatus Gastranaerophilales bacterium
CCTTTAGACATATTTGTGTAGATTCTTATATCGGAGCCGGCTTCTCTTACTAAAGAAATACCCGCCTGTGAAGCATTTAGTCTTAAATTAACAAGTTTTATAAGATTTTCAACCGGTTCAGACATTTTAGAAAATCTGTCTTTCCATTCAGACCTGATTGCTTCAAGTTCATTAAGCGATTTTACATCTGCAAGCCGCTTGTATTCAATCATTTTTTGTTCTTTTGAACCTGCCCACTCATCAGGGATATATGCAGTAACGTTAATATCAATAACAGCCTGTTTTGTTTCATGTGTTTTGCCTTCTTGAATTTCGCAGACAGCATCTTCTAACAACTGACAGTATGTATCGAAACCGACATTCGCCATTTGTCCGTGCTGCTTTGTTCCCAACACATTTCCCACACCTCTTATTTCAATATCTCTCATAGCTATTTGATATCCGCTGCCAAGAGTGGTAAATTCTTTGATATATTTCAATCGTTTAATTGCGTCCGGTGTCAAGCTTTTAGAATTTTTATACAAACAGTAGCAATATGCCTGACGGTCTGTTCTTCCTACTCTGCCTCTAATCTGGTAGAGCTGTGCAAGCCCGAAGCGTTCTGAATCGTGAATTATCATTGTATTTGCGTTCGGTATATCAAGACCTGATTCTATAATTGTTGTACACAACAGTACATCATATTCTTTATTTAAAAAATCAGTCATAATTCTTTCAAGTTGATTTTTATCCATCTGTCCGTGCGCCGTTGCAAGTCTTATATTAGGCAGAAGTTTACGAAGCTGCATTGCAAATTCTTCAATACTTTCTACTCTGTTATAAAGATAAAAAACCTGACCTTCCCGTTCTATTTCATAATTTATTGCATTTTTTATAATTGATTCTTTAAATTCGCATACAAATGTTTTTATCGGCAGCCTGTTTGTGGGCGGAGTATTTATTATACTCATATCTTTTATTCCGGATAATGACATATATAGTGTTCTTGGAATCGGAGTCGCCGACATGGTTAAAATATCTATATTTTTCTTTAAACGTTTAAGTTTTTCTTTATGCTTTACACCGAATTTGTGTTCCTCATCTATTACAAGCAGACCTAAATCTTTAAACTGAATATCATCTTGAAGAAGTCTGTGTGTACCTATTATCACATCAATTTCGCCAAGAATAAGTTTTTTTATTATCTCTTTTTGCTCTTTGTGGCTTTTTAGTCTTGAAAGAATTTCTACTTTTACCGGAAACGGTTTAAATCGTTCTGAAATTGTTTGGTAATGCTGCATTGCAAGTATAGTTGTAGGTACAACTACAGCCGCCTGTTTTGAGGACATTACAGCTTTAAATATTGCACGTATCGCTATTTCTGTCTTACCAAATCCCACATCGCCACAGATAAGCCTATCCATCGGTTTATCAGATTCCATATCTTCTTTTGTCTGTGTTATTGCCTTCATCTGGTCGGGAGTTTCCGTATAATTGAAGGAATCCTCCATTTCATACTGCCAAATAGTATCAGGCTCAAAGGCATAACCTTTGGAAATCTTTCTTAATGCATAAAGGTTTATTAAATCACGCGCAACATCTTCTACTTCTTTTTTTACTTTTGTCTTAGTATTATTCCAATCTGTTCCGCCCATTCTGGATAACTGAGGAGCCATGCTGCCCGTACCTCTATAACGGCAGAGCATGTTTATTTGTTCTGCCGGTATGTGCAATTTATCTCCGTGCGCATATTCCAGCGTTAAATAATCCTTTTCTTCATTATCTATTGTTTGTTTTGATAACCCTTTAAATATACCTATACCGTGAATCATATGCACAATATAGTCACCCTCATTTATATCATTAAGAGTTTCAATAAAATCAAGGTTCTCTCGCCTATAATTGTAACGAATTCCTGTTATATCTTTTGAACGTTTGTTGAAAAATTCTTTATCGGTTATTATAACAAGCTTGCAATCTTCTATTATACTTCCCGCCAGAACTATATTATTTGTAATAAATACGGTATTTTTATCTTCAATATTGTACGAAAACGGAATTTCATGTTCTTTAAATATTTCTTCTATTCTGTTTTTATAATCTGTTGCAGTTATAACAGTATAATTATGTTTTAATTTTTCGTTGATAAAGTTTGCAATTTCCTCTGTTCCGGAACCGAAATAAGGAATTAATCCGGTTGTTAACTCTACGGTTATATCAAAATCATCAGATATAAAATTATCAATATATATTTTTTCAAACTTGCTTAATGAACTTAAAAATTCTTTTAAATTATAATATTTTTGTACATTTAACGGCAGTGCCAAATTATTTTTTATATTTTCCCGATACTGTTTTTCAAGATTTTCACAGGTCTGAGTATAACGGGATTTAAATTGGGTGTAATCATCAAATACAAATATAAATTCATCCGGAATAAGTCTTGAAATTGCACTAATATCATTGTTAAACAAGGATTCATAATATTCAATACCTTCAAAATAATTCTCATTTTTTAGTTCTTCTAATTGTTCAAGATAATTTTCAGCATTATCTAGTGTTGCCCGCATTTTTCGCTGACTCCCCGTCACCGAAAAATTGGTGCTCACCTGCTTGGTTGCGCGCGTTAGCTTTGCAGACAGGGTCACACACATCACCTTCGGTTCTGTGGTTCCCTTTGTCAAACGGCATTGCGGTCGAAAACTCCACGTTTCCGCCCTCCAGCCTCTGCGCGCAATCCGCTTTTCAAGGCGCCACTCCAAAATTTCGCTCGCGTACTATGTCGCGAAATTTTTTCGGGCAAACTTAACCTCTCAAAATAATAACATTTTATTCACAAATTACGCAAGCTTAAATTATTTTTTCAATAATTTTTTTAATATCTTTTGTAACATCAGTATTATATTTAACATTTTCGGCAATAATTTTAGAGAGTTTTGATTTTTTAAATTCGCCAAGATGCCTTGTTTTATAGAAAGACTCTATATTGTCGCACATATTTTCATAAATATGTAAATCTTTTTTTAATAATGGGTCTGAAAGCTGATATTCTTTATTTAATGCTCTTTTTATTAAATTTTCCGATAAAATATCTTCAAATTCGCCGTTTTCTATAATATAAATGTTGTCTTTTTTTAAAAGATTTTTTTTGAGTATATCGCATATTTCATACGCATCTGAATCAAATAGCAATGTTACCGGAATTTTTAATTTATTCTTTAAACGCATATATAAAGTCGGACTCTTACTTTTTCCGCCGGCTCCCATTATAAAAATCCCTTCTCTGTCAAAACTGTGGTGCAGTTTGTTTGCAAATACAGGTAATAAAATTTCTTCCGTTATCCCTTCTACAATAATTAATTTTGTTATGGGAAATTTTAATTTATATTTTTCTCTTAATTTTATTAAATCGAATATTGTTATATTCGTATTCCTATAAGTTTCATTCACCTTAATCAAAAATTTTAAATTTGCAGAGGCGCTTTCATAACTTATATTATCAAGTATGGGACTGTAATAAATATTTGCTTTCATTAACCGTTTTGTGTCTGCGGATATGTTTTTAAAAGAATTTTCAATAATACATTTAAGTGCCGAATTTACGGTTTTATTGTTCTTGAAATCATTAAAATGAAATTTAACAGAATCGTTCCAAATTAATTTTACAATATCCGCAATGTAGGAAGAATCAAGATTTTCAATTTCCTCTCCGGATAATTTTGGATTCAATAAACACTTAAAAATTATTGAATTAAATACTCTTTTGAAAGAATCATCAGGAAATTTAAAACGAGATAATCTATCAAGATTTATGACCATCTCGTCAAATGTTAAAAGTTTATATTTTATTTCATTCTTTTTTAAAGAACTCAAATAATACTCCCTAATCTGAAAAAATATCCGTGCTAAATGCACGGATATTAAAATATTTAATTATGCGTTAACTATTTCTTTATTAGTTCTGTTTGAAACAGACTCAACTAAAGATTTTACAACCGCAACCATAGCTATAGGAGAATTTAACTTATTTACACAAGAACCGACACCGGCTGCGCTTGCACCTGCTGCAAATACCATAGGAATAGTTGTTGTTGTAATTCCGGAAGCTGTCATAACAGGAATTGAAGTGTTTCTGACAAGTTCAATCGTATTTGAAATAGAAACTTCTGCCGTTTGTAATAATCCTCTCGCACCGGCACCTGTAGGTGATACTGTAGCAGCGCCCTCTGTTTGGATTAAATCAATATTCAATTCTTCAAGTTTCATTGCCAGTGAAATTTGCTCTGAAACATTTATATGACCGGGGATTGTGACACAAATAAATGTTTTTTCTCCATCTAAAAGTCTTAATGTTTCATTAACAATTTCGAGTACTTTTTCAGCGCCAAATCTCTGACCCTTTTTGTAAAGTGCATCAAAATTACCTACTTCGATAGCATCTGCACCTAATTTAACTGCATTTGCCAATTCTTCCGGAACTATTGAAGAAACAAATACAGGGATTGATGTCATGCCTTTAACCATTGAAATAATTTCTTCGTCATAGCAAATATCAATAGCGCTTGCACCGCCCATTTCTGCTGCTACTGCAACATTTTTAACAGATTCTTTATTAAAATTATCAATACCTGCAATAATCTTAACTGCTTTTTTTGCTTCTAAATCTCTTTTAAATAAATCTATTCTGTTCATAAATCCTCCAAATAAATAATTACGAGTGTAATTATAACACATTTTTCAAAAAATAAAACAGGCTTTTTTAAAACCTGTTTTTTATCAAAAGTTATATTTTATTGTTTGTTGTGACCTATGTATCTGTGTTCAATATTTGAATTTCTTTCCGTTGCATTTAAAGAAGCGTTCCAAATATTTACACCAAGTGCAACAACTCCAACTGCAATAGCTAATGCCTTGTTTGGTATTTTCTTTGATGCTTCAGAACTGCGTTCTCTTACAGCGTTAATCACGCTGCCGGCAGTGTAAACAAGCGAACCGGCAACGGCACCGGTTGTAACGCCTTTTACAACTCCTTTTGTATATTCAACGGATGTTGCAGAGAGCTTTTTAACATTAGCTATAAAATTTTTTAATGTTTTAATAGGTCCTTTTTTTGTTTTTTTATTGGTTGAAAATTCTGCAACATCAGAATTCTGAGCTTTATTTGCATTATTAGCTCTGACGGCATCTCCTACATTAACCTCTGCCTGCTTAGGTTTTACAGATGATTGAGCGATAGGTTGAGAGTTAACAGGTTTAAAATCATTAAATATTTCCGGCATGTTCTTACGTCCTTACTTTTACAAATATATAAAACCTATAATATAATTTTTTTGCCTTTATTTAAATAATTATTAATTTTTGTTAACCAGATTCAACATTTCTTTAACAGCATTTTTTAGACCCGTAAATACAGCTTTTGAAATTATGCTGTGTCCTATGTTTAATTCATAAATTCCCGGAATTTCGTGCATTCTATGTACATTTAAGTAGTTTAACCCGTGCCCTGCATTGACAGTCAGCCCCAAAGACTGTGCATATTTAGCCGCCATTTTTAATTTTTGAAACTCATTTTCTTCTTTATCAGTACCAAATGCCCTAGAATACGCTCCGGTATGAAGTTCTATAAATTTTGCGCCGGAGTATAATGCAGCATCAATTTGTTCTTTTTGAGCATCTATAAACAGGCTTACATTAATACCCGCATTAATTAAAGGTTCTACAAATTGTCTGATTTCCTCTTTTTTCTCCGCAATGTTTAAACCGCCTTCCGTAGTAACTTCCATTCTTTTTTCAGGAACAATACAGCATGCATAAGGAAGTAGTTCTATTGCTATATTTTGCATTTCTTCTGTTGCAGCCATTTCTAAATTTAATTTGCATTTAAGCTTATTTTTTAAGTCATACACGTCATTATCACGGATATGTCGTCTATCTTCGCGCAGATGAGCGGTAATACCGTTAACACCGCAATCTATACAAATTTTTGCGGCTTCTAATACACAAGGTTCTCCTTCCCCGCGTGCATTTCTTAATGTTGCTATATGGTCAATATTGACACCTAAGAGCATAATTTATTCTCCTTGAATTAAATGTATTAAAATTAACTTCTTGATTTTACAGCTCTTTCTATATCCCTATTTTGAGCTTTTTTTGCTAAATCTTCACGTTTATCATAAAGCTTTTTACCTTGTGCCAGAGCTATTTCAAGTTTCGCCCAGCCGTTCTCAAGAAATAATTCCAAAGGTACAATGGCATATCCGGATTTTTTTATTTTCCCCGTTAATTTTTCTATTTCTTTTTTGTTTAAAAGAAGCTTTCTTGTTCTTTTTTCGTCATGATTATACCTGTTACCCTGTTCGTATGGGCTTATATGGCAATTATACAAAAATGCTTCAAAATCCTCAATTTTAACAAAGCTGTCCTTTAAGTTGACCGCTCCTTTTCTTACAGATTTTATTTCAGTACCGGTAAGCACCATGCCCGCTGTATATTTATCAAAGATATGATACTCGTGAAACGCTTTTCTATTTGTAGATATTATTTTTCTTCCCATAAT
>JAJQFK010000058.1:0-3298 GCA_021201175.1 Candidatus Gastranaerophilales bacterium
CTGATACTATATACCAACTGCTTAAATTTTTTAAATCTTCCGAAAATATATTTATTTTAAACGGATTTGCCGGTTCCGGCAAAACATACGCAGTTGACGCCGCATTGTATTTTTTAAGCGAAGATGTTCTTGTTTTTAATAATTTATTTCAAGAATCAACCAACTTAGATGATGTTCTTTTATCTTTATTTAATGACTTTTCCATTTATCATAACGAAAAAATAATAGAACTTCCAAAAGCGGAAACTTCTGTTTTTTCTGATAAAATTAATACTTATATAAAATATTGCAATGCGCCTATGCTTTTTATATTTGATTCTTTTGAAATTAATATGAAAAGTAAAGATGCCCAAAAAGATATTCTGGATTTTATAAATTTTCTAAGTCACTTTGAAAAGGTAAAAATTATTATATCTTCCCGCTCATTCCGCCAGAGCAGCTTATTATCAGAAGAATCATCCGTAACGGCAACCTTGAAATCATTAACAAAAGAAGAATTATACGATTATTTGCATATAAAAAATATATCCGGCGGACACTATGAAATAGAAGAATTATTCAAGGTTTCAAGGGGGCATTTTCTTCTGATAGAATTATCCGTTATGATAATGCAGCTATTAAATATCTCCGTGACTGTTTTTTCTACTGAATATAAAAAATCTGCAAAAAATTTCTTTGAATTCCTCATTTCAAAAATACTTTCTGTTTCTTCTGAAAAATTTATGAAATTGTTAATTTTTCTTGCTATCATCAGACATTATGTTTCATTGGATTTTTTATTTAACCAAAACTTAGCAGATGAAGAATCTATTGCTTTTTTAATGCAAAAATATCTTTTGTCGGAAAAAAACGGTAAATATTATATTAAAGACTACATAAAAACAGAAATAATCAAGCTTCCTAATGTTGATACTAAAATAAATGTTCATAAATACCTTCTTGAATTATATGAATCGGAACTTCCGTTAAAACCGTTTGAAAGAGAACTATTTTTATCCAGAATGACTATGCGTCAGGAAATTGCGTATCATTCAAAGAAAATAGATAATTTTATGCAGGAAAGAGAGAAAGCCGGAAAAGGAAAATTATCAGAATCTTTTAGCTTTAATTATCTTTCATATTCTAAAAACAGCGGATATGAAGATAAGATGAACCGTAAAAAACAAACTCAAAAAAAATACATACAAAATTTGACACAAAAACTTGGTGAAAAGAAAAGACGGTTTGAACTCTCAAAAGAGGACAGCCTTATTCTAAATTCTATTAAACCTGTAGATAATCTTACAAAAGAACTTCATGATATTTCTTCACCTGTTGAACATATTGAATTTAATAATGAAATTAATATTGAAGATAAAGTTCCCGACAGCCTTGATGCGTATCTTGAAATAGCACAAAATTATGAAGAAGCTTATAACTTTTCAAGTGCAATTTTGTATTATAAAAAGGCTTTAACCTATACGAACGATGAATCCTTTAATACAAAAGAACCTGTTATATACACCAAACTTGCTATTTGTTATAAAAAAATTCAAGATACAGATGAAGCTATAAGATTATATGAAAAAGTTTACAGCTTATATCTTGAAAATTTACCTGAAAAATCTAATGTTATTCTTTTGAGTATTGCACAAATTTACTCTGAAGCATATAACTTTGATAAAGCACAGGAAACCTACAAAAGAATACTTTTTTCGCAGGCAGGCTGTCCTTCTGAAATGAAAATAAGAGTTTATCTTGATTTGTCTGAATTATATGATAACAATTTAGATACCGCTTCTGCTATGAAATATTGCAGCGCCGCACTTGGTGAAGCTGAAAAAATTTCGGATATAAAACTCCTCACCGAATGTTATTTTAAAAATGCTTTATTAAATGATGATAATAATAATACTGATATGGCTTTAAAGTATTATTTAAGGTGTGTACAGATTTCTAATGATGCGGCACAAAATGAATTTTTATCCTCCGCATATTCAAATCTTGCGGAAATATCAAGAGAAAACGATAATATTTCAGCGGCAAAAATGTATTATGAACTTGCTATTGAAGCCGATAAACTTATGAATAACTATGAGGGGCTTTATTTCTCTTATACAAAACTTGCAGGTATTTATAAGACGGAAGATTCTCAAAAAACGTATGAAATCTTAATGAAAGCTCTATCAGCCGCTAAACGTTTTGATGATGTAAGCTATGCTGCAGCAGTTTATTTTGAAATAGGTGAATATTATCTTGATACGGAGGACTATAAAAAGGCTTTAAAATCCTTCATTCTTTCTCAAAATTTGAGTTCAAAACAAAATTCCGGCAGCACCTCTGATAAAATAAACAAACAAATTAATAAAATTAAAATGCGGCTCGGAGATATGGAATTCAGTAAAATATTAAGTGAGATAAAGAAAAAGAAATAATGTATAATTTGCTTGAAAATTTAGATATTCATTTGTCCGATAATCAAATAAAATTATTTAATTCTTATATAGAACTATTTAAAGAATACAACCAGAATATAAATTTAATAAGTAAAAATGATTTAAATGTTTTGTTTGAAAAACATATATTTGACAGCCTTTCTATAAATTTATTTTTCAAAAAATACGGACATAATCTAGTGTCGCCCACATTTTTCGATGACTCCTCGTCACCGAAAAATTGGGGCTCACCTTTTCAAGGCGCCACTCAAAAATTTCGCTCGCGTTCCTTATCGCGAAATTTTCTCGGACAGCATAAAAATAATGAAAAATTACTGGATATAGGTACCGGCGGAGGATTCCCATCATTACCTTTAAGTATTGTTTTTAAAAACTTGAATATTACTGCCGCAGATTCAATAAGAAAAAAAATAAATTTTATCTCTGCCGCGGCTCAAACGCTGAAACTTAATAATATTACACCTTTATGTATACGTATAGAAGATATTGACGAGCATAAGAAAAATTCATTTGATTATGTTGTTTCGCGCGCAATGGCAGAACTTCCGATGTTACTTGAATATGCAATACCTTTTGTAAAAACGGGCGGGTATTTTATTGCTTATAAATCTGTTAAGGCAGAAGAAGAATTAATAAAATCCAAAAATGCTCTAAATACACTTAACTCCATTCTTATAGATAAAATTGAATACACTTTGCCGACCATAGAAGCTAATAAAAGAGTCTTGTTAATTATAAAAAAAGAAAAAGATATTTCTTCTTTATACCCGAGGAAGAACGGAATAATAAAGAAAAATCCGCTTTGATAAATAAATTTTCTCAGAACGGATTAAGTTTTGTATAGATATAATTTTAAATCATTA
>JAJQFK010000058.1:3308-6512 GCA_021201175.1 Candidatus Gastranaerophilales bacterium
GTAATAATTCGGTTGTTTTTTTTGATATAATTTCTTTAGGTATAGAAAAGTATGAAAACAGCCAGATTAACTTTATATATTTTTATCGGATTAATGGCAGGAATGTTTGTCGGTTGGAAATTCCCTGAAATAGGCAGACAAATGCACCCGTTAGCTCAAATTTTTCTTAATATGATTAAGATGATTATAGCCCCTTTGTTATTTTCTGTTGTTGTAACCGGTATTGCCTCTCATGGAAATATTAAATCTATTGGGAAACTGGGAATTAAAACAATTTTTTATTTTGCATGCGCAACAACCCTTGCTCTTATTATAGGGTTAAGTGTTGGGCTTATATTTAAACCGGGGCAAAGTTTTTCTGCTTCTATTTCCCAAAATATGATTGATGCCGCTTCTGCAATGGCAGCGCAAAATATGCATGAATCTGCTGCGGATATGTTTATAAATATTATTCCCACAAGTATTATTAAGGCTATGGCAAACGGTGACTTGCTGCAAATAGTTGTTTTTTCTATCTTCTTTGCTCTTGCAGTCTGTTCGGCAGGTGAAAAAGCCAAACCCGTCTTAAACTGTATTTCTTCCTTATCCGAGGTCATGTTTAAATTTACACAGATTGTCATGAATTTTGCACCATTAGGAGTTTTTGGCGCCATTGCCTATACTATCGCTGAGAGCGGACTTGGTATTATGATGAACTATGCTAAAATAATAGGTTCTTTATATTTCGCTTTAATTTTGTTCCTTTTTATTATTTTGAATATTGCCTGCAAGATAGTTAAAATTCCTGTTATGTCTGTATTACGAGCTATAAGAGAACCTGCTATGCTTGCTTTTACTACTTCTACATCAGAAGCGGCACTTCCTCAAGCTATGAAAATAATGGAAAATTTTGGAGTTTCCAAAAATATTGTAGGATTTGTTATGCCGACCGGCTATACTTTTAATCTGGACGGTTCAACTCTGTACTTAGCACTTGCAATGCTTTTTTCTGTTCAAATTGTCGGTATTCATTTAACCCCGCTTCAAATATTATTTTTGATGGCTACATTAATGCTTACAAGTAAGGGGATTGCCGGAGTACCCAGAGTAGCCCTTGTTGTACTTGCAGGAACTCTTTCAAGCTTTGGTTATCCGCTTATTGGTGTAGCTATTCTGCTTGGAATTGACCAAATCCTTGATATGGGCAGAACTACCGTTAATTTAATCGGTAACTGTATTGCTACAATTGTTATTGCTAAATGGGAAAATGAATTTAATTATTTTAAAATGGAAGAATTTAATAAACAATTTTTACAGAAAAAAAACAAAGATACTTCTTTATCTGTTAATAAATTTATTACAAGAGTTAATATTGAAGAACATTCAGATTACGGAATTAAAGATACTATAGATAATTAAATTATGTGAGGAAAATACGGACTAATGATTATATAAAAAGTAGGACGGCATTATTTTTAGCCGTCCTATTTTCTATGATTGAGATTCGTTTTGAGAAGTTGTATTTTTATTATTTTTAATAAATTTAGAAATACCAAAACCGACTCCGGCTAACACGCCAAGCATTAATAATTTGTACATAATTCCCTCCTTTTGTAGTCTTTTTTATACTAACAATCAGACAGAAATAATGTAATATACAAATGTTTCAAATCCGGAGTATATTTGCTTTGATTATAATATTAAATAGACTTAATTTCTTTTTCTAAATTTTCTAAAACAGTTCTTAGATTAGTCTTATCCTTACCTGCCCCTTGAGCAAATTGCGGACGTCCTCCGCCCTTTCCTCCTGTTGCGGCGGCAAGTTTGTTTACAATTTGTCCGGCATTAATTCCTTTTTTCACAAAAGAATCAGAAACTTTTACAACAAAATTTATCTTATCTTCATCAACAGAGGCAAGTACAACAATACTTTCGCCCAATTTTGCAGATAAAATTTCGCTTCCCAGCTTAATTAAATGCATTGGAAATGCTTCCATTTCTGTTATAAATAGTTTTCCGCCATTAATATCCTGTGCTTTTGATATAAATGATTGAAATTTAGTTTTTGCCTGCTGCTCTTTTAAATTTTCTATTTCTGTTTGGAGATTCTTGTTATCTACTGCCAGCTTCATTATTCTATCTCCGACTTCACAAAAAGGAACTTTAAATCCGTAAGCAAGTTTATCTATTATATCAGACTTCTCGTTTAAAATTTTCAATGCGGCAGTTCCGCAAACAACCTCTATCCTTCTTGTTCCGGCAGAAACAGCAGATTCGGAAATAATTTTTGCAAGTCTTATTTTACCGGTTGAAGAACAATGTGTTCCGCCGCATAATTCAGAAGATATATTACCGAATTTAACGACTCTTACGTCATTATCATATTTTTCTCCGAATAAAGCCATTGCACCGGATTTTTTTGCCATTTCTATATTCATAATATCCGTATGCTGTTCTATATCTTCATCAATCCAATGATTAATAATATCTTCGACTTGTTGAATTTCTTCTTTTGTCATTGCTCTTTGGAATGTGAAATCAAAACGAGTTCTGTTATGTTCTACAAAAGAACCTGCCTGATGAACTTCTTCGCCGAGTACTTTTCTTAATGCCGCTTGAATTAAGTGTGCATTTGAGTGATGAATTGTAATTTCTTTTCGTCTTT
Organism: Candidatus Gastranaerophilales bacterium; assembly: GCA_021201175.1. Taxonomy (GTDB): domain Bacteria; phylum Cyanobacteriota; class Vampirovibrionia; order Gastranaerophilales; family Gastranaerophilaceae; genus Avigastranaerophilus. The sequence continues at coordinate 5,953 of JAJQFK010000058.1, forward strand.
CTTCATCTATTTGTGCGGTAACAATTTCGCTTTCTTCAGGTTCGCCGTTTATTATTTGTGTGCGGTGTACGAATAATTTATTAACTTTGAATGTATTTAATACTTCAGCTTTAAAATTTTTTCCTTCAATTATTCCGGTATCGCCTACCTGACCTCCCGATTCAGCATAAAACGGTGTTTTATCCAAGACTATATCCGTAAAATCTCCGGCTTCTATGATTGCGATTATCTTTGAATCTGTTTTTGTTTTGCTGTAGCCTTGAAAATCAGTTGAACCAAATTTATTTTCTACTTCAACATAAACAAGGTCATCAGTAAGACTTATTTTATGTGCTGCGGCTTTTGCTTTTTCTTTTTGTTTAAGCATTTCTGCATTAAATCCTTCTTTATCAACCACAGCTCCTTTTTCTGCTGCAATTTCAATTGTAAGTTCAAGCGGAAAACCAAATGTATCGTATAGTTTAAATGCATTTTCTCCGTCAATTTCTTTAGATTGTGAAATCAAATCTTCAAGAAGTTTATAACCTCTGTCCAGAGTAATTTTGAACCTTTCTTCTTCC
>JAJQFK010000291.1 GCA_021201175.1 Candidatus Gastranaerophilales bacterium
TAATAGAGAGGTTTATTATAATTATGAAGCAAAGAAAAGCATTTACGCTTGCGGGAATATGAAATTAAAACTTTATTATTGAAAATCTTTGTGTTAGTATTGTTCTGGCGATTATAAATAAGATTTAGACAGCCCATTGAAAATTAGCAGCAAAAGAAGTAGTTAAATTTATGTCGAAAGTTTCCATTAATATTCCTTGTTTCAAACAAGCTAAATATGACGAGAAATTGAATTTTTTGGAAACATTATTTTCACTCAAAAATGTATATATTAATGGAGTAAAACGGAAAGTAATAAACATTTTTGGAGTAAAAATAAAATTATACAAAAATACAAACATAAAAAAAGCACGTTTCTATGTAAATAATATTGATAAAATAAGAACTAAAATAAAAGAAAATATCAAATCTCCATCTATAGAATTTGTTAGTTTTGATATTTTTGATACTTTGCTTGTTCGCCCCTGTATAAATCCAACTGATATTTTTGCTCTCATCGCTGAAAAGGTTGATAAAAAATACAATATTGACTTTTTTAATATGAGAAAAAATGCGGAAAATGGTATTGTAAATGCAACTATATACGATATTTATAATGCAATAAAAGAACATTATAATATTTCGGAGGAATTAAAAAACATCTTATTAAAAGAAGAAATTGCAGCTGAAATGCAATTACTATATGTACGTGAAGATACAAAAGAATTCTATGAATTAGCATTACAAGAAAATAAAAAAATTATTGCCATATCTGATATGTATTTATCATCTGATATACTGTTGAACATTTTAAAAGCAAAAGGATTTTCTAAAATAGAAAAAGTTTTTGTTTCAAATGAATATCAAGCAAGAAAATCCAATGGAGAACTTTTTGATTGCGTAATAAATGAAATCAAAACAAATAAAATTTTTCATATCGGCGACAATATAATTTCTGACTATAAAATGCCCTTAGCCAAAGGAATTAAGGCGGGTTATTGTCCAAAAATAATTGATATTTTATCAAGTTACAATGTTATTTTAGAAAATCTTCTTACAACGATTGAGTTTTCAGATAATGTTAATGCCGGTAAAAATGTTTTTATCGGGTTTGTATTGAATAATTACTGGTTTAATTTAAGTGTTAATAATTCCAAACTATTTAATTCTTTAAAAGATTTTGCAAATTTATTTCTTGCGCCGTATTTATGCTACATATCTTTTTTACTTCAAAACAATACACTAATACAAAACACATATAAGAAGATATATTTTGTTTCAAGAGATGGGTTTTTACCAAATAAAATTTATAACATTTTAAACAATGGTAAATTCATTCAAGGCGAATACATATATGGTTCAAGAGTAGCCTATTGGACAGGTTTATATTCTTCAATATACGATTTAATAAGGCAGCAGCAATGTTATTTTTCCGGCAGTTATACACTCGGCGATTTTTTAAATGCTTATATTGCAGATGAAAAACTTAATGCGTATTTAAAAACAAAATATAGTGAAAATGACTTAAAAATAACGGTAAAAGATAATCTGCCGAAATGTTTAATTCTTTTACAACAAGAAGATGAAAATTTTGCTAAATATTATACACAACAAAAAGCTTTGGCAGAAAAATATTATGAAGATTTATTTAAAGATGAATCCTCGCGTATTGTTGTTTTTGATGTCGGATATAGCGGCTCAATATCTTTAGGACTTTCAAAGTTAACACAAAAAAGCATAGATAAAATATATGTCCGCGAAACTCCCGCTAATATTTTCAGAGATAACAGGAATCAAACATATACATACATATTAAAAAATGGCATAGATTCAAATTTATATGCAAATTTAGATTTGTTGCTTGAAGAATGTTTTTCTCCACTTGAAGGTACATGCACAGGTTTTTCTAAAAATGGTAACAATATTGTTCCATTATTAGACAAGATAACAATTCCATCTGAAATGAAATTTGCACATAAAGAAATCAATGATTGTTGTGAAAATTTTACAAAAAAATTAATTAATCTGTTTGGAGAATATATAGAATATTTAAATATAACAGATATAAATATTTTATTTGATTGTTTAAATAATAATCTAAGGAATAATCCGGACGAGAAAGATATTTTTAAAGATATTGTATATAGCGACACAGCGACATTGCATACGCAAGTTTCTTTGAAGGAGAAAATAAAATGATACAGAATAACAGTTCTTCAATAACTATAGGAATAGTAATTTCTATAAGTATTCATATACCGCCGGAAGAAGGCGCAAAATAGTTTGTCGATAGGTATAGAGAATTTTATTAAGTGTAAACCGGAGGAGATATATGTCAGAAATAAAAAGAATAACTTTTATAACAAGTACGGATGAACAAATAGGTTCAACAAGATTAAGAGTTTATAAAATTGCAAATGAACTAAAAAGAAGGGGCTTTGATGTAAGTATTAACGAAAATGCAAAAAAAGCTGATGTTATTATTTTTCAAAAGAGTGATTTGAATTTCTTGAAAAAGAAATTTTACAAATATTTATTAACAACAAGAGCTTTCATTGTTTATGATTTTGATGACTTATATTTGGGCGACTATCGTGATTTCGTTAAATTTTCAGATTGTTCAATTGCAGGTTCGCAATATTTGAAAGATTATTTTTTGAAATACAATAAAAATATTTTTGTTTTAGATGACATTATTGATGTTGTAGATATTGATATTCCGCTCAAAAAAAGTTTTAATTTAAATAATCCTAAACTCGTTTGGTATGGGAATACCACTAATTTGTTTATATTTGAAAAACAAAATATAGAAAATGTAACAAAAATTACCCGCGGCGGAGATATAGAATGGGCGTTAGATACGATAGATGAAAATTTGCAAAAGTTTGATTTGGTTTTAATTCCGCAAGATAAAACCGAAGCCGGATTATCTAAAGGTAATTGCAGAATGTTAAAGGCATTATATTTGGGTATACCGGCATTAGTCAGCGATTTACCGGCATATTTAGAATTGGCGGAACTTGTTAATTATCCAAAAGAATTTATTGTAAAAGACGGCGAAAATTGGAATGAAAGAATAGAAAAAATCAAATCAGGCGAAATAAAATTTGACTTTGATTTTGAAAAATGCCGCAAAACAATACTTGAAAATTATAGTCAGGAAGCTGTAACAAATCACTGGTTAGATATCATTTCTAATGCCAAGAAAAAAAATAATCCGATTTGGAGTCATACAAAAATATTATGTAAATTGTTTTTTGAAAAAACAACGAAAACGATTTTTTCTATTCGCAGTAATGAAGAAAAAACTCATAAAAGAATTGTTTTGTTTGGAATGAAAATTAAAACAAAATTTATTAATGATATAAATGCTTTTATTTACAATATTTATAAAAACTTTAGAAAAACTAATAAAGTTTGTTATTCTTGTATAACAGGCGGATACGATAATGTTTCCGAACATCCGTATATAAATTATTCCTGGGATTATATTTTATTTACTGATAATGAAAAATTAATAAAAAAAGGCAAATGTAAACATTGGACAGTAAAACCTCTTGAATACAAAGAATCAACCAATGTAAAAAATAATCGCTGGCATAAAACTCATCCTCATTTATTGCTTCAAAAATACGATTATAGCCTATATATTGACGGAAATATTAGTATTCGCAATAAAACTATTTTTAACAAATTAAAAAACTTGATTAAAGATAATGTACTAATTTCTATTCCTCAACATCCGGAAAGAGATTGCATATATGACGAAGCTATAGCATGTAAAGGGTTTTTGCATTTGGATTTCCCTGAAATCATTGATGCTCAAATGGAAATATACAAAAAAGACAATTATCCTAAAAATAATGGTCTATTTGAGAACGGAATTATTTTCCGGCAGCATAATAACCAAAAAGTAATAGATACAATGGAAACCTGGTGGAATTTAATTTTGAATTATTCAAAAAGGGATCAATTATCTTTTGCATATTCGGCTTGGAAAAATAATTTAGAAGTAATTCCTCTATACACAAGAGAACATTCTCACAGAAAAGATAAAGGATTATATATCTACTGTTCCAATACTCATAACCACGATTTTGTAATTGGGAAAAAATATGAAAATATTTGACGGAAGATGATTGGAGTTTAAACAAGTAATTTAGAACATTTATCCCGAATATCTAATGCAATATCTTTTGCGAATTTTTCTTTGAGTCCTATATTTTTTGCAACAACTAAAATTTCAGCCAAAGTCGGATTTTTACCTTCGCCATTGATTGTTGTTGCGTGTTCGCCATTAAACGAAAAGCTGTAAGTCAAATCATACGCAGGAGAAAGGTGCCATTCTTTTTTTATATCATCGAAAAGAAAAGAAAAATTTTTTGAATGATCATCCCGATTGTGTGCAAATACATTAAAGCACATTAACCTGAATAATTGTTCAATATCCTTATAATTTCTTGTTAATTCAAGTGTGAGTTTCATTAATGTATTATAGTCAAGGTTAGGAAGCCTATGGCTGGTTTCTAATAATCCGCTTACTGATATCATGTGTATTTTTTTACCGTTTTTACGGTCAAATCTTTTTATACCAAAATATCCCGAACAAATTTTAGATGGGAAAAGTCTTGTTTCTGTCATATTTATTCCGCAATCTCCGGCACAAAGCGAATATTGATATTCTTTTTCTCCGATATTTTTAGAATCAGATGAAGATGGGAATTTAATAATCCAGTCCTCATTATCGACAGATGTTAAAATTTTTGGTCTTGCGCCGCCTGAAGAACCACCCAATTGAAAAAGTTCATCGAGATTATCCGAATTTTGTGATTCTAATATTTTAGAGCATTCCTGAGCAAGTATATCGTAATCACTAATATTATTTTCTGATTTGAATTTATGCTCGGGTTTATAAGTCAAAGCCCCCATACCAATTTCCTGAACAACTGCAAGCCGGTTAAAATTGTCAATTTCAAGCGGGTTGATTTTATTTTTTAAAAACAATCTATCTACAAGAAGTCGTCCCCATCCATCCGGTAAGCTATCATTGAAAACTCCAAATAAGCCGCCAAACGGATTGTATTTTGGAATAAAAACTTTTTTAATAAGCGGTAAACTAAAAGGAGAAATACTAAATCCATTGTTCAACCAGTCTGAATTGTATTCAAAAGCAACGACTGTTTCCGGAGTTTTGGCAAGAGTTCCAACTAAAATATCATTATAAAAGACTTTCAAATATTTATAGTTGTTCATTTATAACCTCATCAATAGAATTGTAATTTTTTTGTGTAAACAAATTTTCCAAATCATGTTCCAAATTAAGGGCGATTATGATTTTTAAAAATGAATTTAATGAAATTTCATATTTTGATTCAAACCTTTTGATAGAACCAAGACTGACACCTGATTTTGAAGCAAGTTGAGTTTGAGAAATTTTAAGCTTTTTTCGATGCTGTTTAATTTTTTCAACCAATTCTTTTGCAAGTTCATTAGGAGTTTTAGGATTAAATAAAAAATTATTCATAGATAATATATTATACTAATTTTATAAAAAAAACAATATTTGGATAATATATTATACTATATTTACATTGCAGTAAATTTTACTCATAAATTAAGTGTTAAATATATTATTTTTACCGTAAATATTGTATAATTTTACCAATAGGTATTCCGGGAAAACTTGGGGGGATAAATGAATTTATTAAAATTATTTAAGAGAAAAAAATACGATATATGTGAAGGTTTGATTGATTTTGATGCCTTACCGTATAAGACACTGCCTGCACTTTCGGGGGGGGGGAGAACACCATTAGAAAAATTTGCAATAGTGTATGCGGTTTATTTTCAACACGGTGATTTTTCTAAATTTTATAAACAACTTGAAAGATATGATAAATTGGACAACGAAACAAAACAAAAATTTGAACTTATAATAGTTGACGATTGTTCAAAAGTTCCTCTCACTTTACCAAAACTAAATTTAAATATTACATTATTACGAATTTTGAAAGATATTCCGTGGAATTCTTGCGGAGCAAGGAATTTAGGAGCTTGTTGGTGTAATGACTCAAAAATATTATTTAGTGATATAGATCATTTCATTCCAAAAGAAACCATTGAATTTTGCCATACAGCAGAATTATCTGATAAACAAATTGTGGTATTTGATAGAAACCATATAGGGAATAATATATCAGTCCATCCTAATATTTTTATGATGAATAAAAAAACATTTATGAAATACAATGGCTATGACGAAGATTTTGCCGGTTTTTACGGAGATGACCTCTTTTTTAGAAAATACCTTATTGCTAACGAAATAGAGTATATACATTCAAAAAATTTAATCTTTAACTACGAGAAAAATGGTTTTCAGGAACACAAATTATCCCGCTCTTTATCAAAAGCGGGTAAAGTATTAAAAAAGAAAAAATTAAATCATTCGCATAAAATGCTCCGATTTCCATGGGTGTTTGTTGAAGAACAGTTTGCCGTAC
>JAJQFK010000192.1 GCA_021201175.1 Candidatus Gastranaerophilales bacterium
TGACAGCTTTAAGACCTATAGTCAAACCCCTTTCCGACTTAGGAATTAACGTTATAACACAAGAAGATTCTTTTGGACTCGGCGAAGCCGCTACCTATGTTACTTCAAAGCAAATTAACTGTTTGGCTGATTCAGGAGATATTATTATTGATGTAGGTTATGGCGCCTCCGGACTCGATATTCTTGATATAATTACCGACATTGACAAAGAAAAAAATCTGGAAATTTATCTTGTTGTTAATACCTCAAAATTTGAAACATGCAGCGAAGAAAATATTCTTGAATATATAACATTTTCGGAAGGACTTGAAAAAAGACAGTGGAAAAAGTTTTCAGGATTTATAAGCAATACACATTTTGGCTCAGAAACAACAAAAGAAGATATTATACGAGGATATGAAATCTTAAAAAATGTTTCTGAACAAGTTCATATTCCTATAAAAGCAATCGGTGCCGCTAATTTTACAGAAGAAGAATTTGAACAGCTGGTGTATGACGGGATTCCTATCTGGTTTTATGAAAGAATGATGCCCAATGCACTATGGTAGAAAGGTAGAATTTTGAAAAGAAAAAAAGTTTTAACAATATTCGGCACAAGACCGGAAGCTATCAAAATGGCGCCTTTGATTAAAGAAATAGAAAAAAATTCTGATACTCTTGAAAGTATTGTTTGTGTCACTGCCCAACACCGCGAAATATTGGATCAAGTGTTAGAACTCTTTTCTATAAAACCTGATTATGATTTAAATATTATGAAAAAAAATCAAAATTTATGGTCTATTACAACAGAAGTACTTAATAAAACAAAAGAAATTATAGAAAAATCCTCACCTGATATAGTTCTGGTACACGGCGATACAACAACATCAATGGCAGCTGCATTATCTTCTTTTTATGCTAAAATTCCGGTCGGACATGTTGAAGCAGGACTTAGAACTTTTGATAAATATTATCCGTTCCCCGAAGAAATAAACAGAGTTTTTGCCGACGCTCTTTCTTCTTATCACTTTGCCCCGACTGATAAATCATGTGAAAATCTTTTAAAATGCGGTATTTCAAAAGAACATATTTATAAAACAGGCAATACAGTTATTGATGCGTTATTGTATACTATCAAAAATCATAATGTAAATCTTTCCGGATTTAATTTAGATAACAATTTAAAAACAATTCTTTTAACTTCTCACAGAAGGGAAAATTTTGGCGAACCTATCAAAGAAATTTGTAATGCTATTCTTGAACTAATTAATAATAATAAAGATATTCAAGTGGTATATCCTGTACATCCAAATCCTAATGTACAAAAACCGGTTTATGAATTATTAGATAATAAAGACAGGATTCATTTAATAAAACCGTTGGAGTATGCAGCTTTTTGTTCCTTAATGAAAAAATCACACATTATACTGACAGATTCAGGCGGAGTTCAAGAGGAAGCCCCATCTTTAGGCAAGCCTGTTCTGGTTTTGAGAGATACAACAGAACGTCCCGAAGCAATAGAATACGGTACTGTAAAACTTGCCGGTACTAATAAAGATACAATTACGAACGCTGTTCAGCAGCTTCTCGATAATCCTCGGGAATATAAAAAGATGTCGGAGGCTATAAATCCTTATGGTGATGGAATGGCTTCCAAAAGGATTACGGATATTTTGAAAAATATATAATTAACTAAGGTTTTGAATCTTATCAGACATTCCTTCAATATCATCTTTAAGCATTTGTTTAACAACATCATTTTGTGCGTCAAGCATTTTGCATACAGTTTCAATATTTTTTACTTTATTTTCAAGAATAACATCGGCATTATTTAAAATACTGCTTGTAACCTTTTGATAAGCTGCTAAAGGAGCACTGGAACAACCTTGCAATAAGTTACCGACTAAAGTTGTTCCCAAACCAAGTTCACCCAAATACGGCGACATAGCTTGTAAAATACCGCCGAATCCTGAAACAACACCGGCTGCAGGAAGAAGAAAACTGTCACCGAAACCAAAACCTGATGCTAGACCGGCTGTATAGGTTAATGCATTTACACCGGCAGAACCTGCTATATCAGATACTGATGTCAATGCAGATGCGCCGCCTGTTAAGTAACCGTCAGAATCATAAGTTCCAAAACCTTGAACAACAGAACTTGCTCCGCCCGTAAATCCCAAATAAGAAGATAAAGAACCAAGTCCAAATGAGGATGTTGTTCCGCTTGTGGTTGTTGAACCCGTCCAGTATGATGTTCCCGGAATATTTATTGCAGTTCCGCCGCCCATTGTCGACATAAAAGAACTCGGCGCAATCATACTTGCAATTTTCCACAAAAAACTTCCGGCTGTACCAAATCCTGCACCATCAGATGAAGAACCGCTGACTGTTATATCTCTTAATAAGTCATAAGTTTCAAATAACATGGCTTTTGCATCGCTGCTCAAGCCGCCATATTTGTTGGATATTACCAAATAACTATCATTTTTATAACTCATTTTACATTCCTTACCGTGTTTACTTGTGCTTGCTTTCTTACTTGTCTTAGATTTGCTTTATGCTCTTGAAGTTTCGCCTTTCGCTTACCGGGTTTTACCCGTCCGGAATTTCGCCTCTTGGATTTACTCCACGCTCTTGGAGTTTCGCCTTTCGGAACTTTGTTCCTGCCGGCTTTGTTGTGTCATTGCGAGAAAATCTTTGATTTTCGCGGCAATCTCTTACTATATTTTGTCTGGATTGCTTCACTATCGTTCGCAATGACGGTTTTACCCGTCCGGAATTTCGCCTCTTGGATTTACTCCACGCTCTCGGAGTTTCGCCTTTCGGAACTTTGTTCCTGCCGGCTCAATCCGTTCGCTATCCGGATTTCATCCGTACGTAAATCCGCTTCTTAAAATTCCTTTGCGCTCAAGCCTGTCACTCGAATGCCTATCGGCTGTTCTCGTTTCGGCTTTCGCTATCCGGATTTCATCCGTCCGGAATTTCGCTACGCGAAAGTCTTAAATGTGTTTTCTATGTTGTCATCTAGTATTTGTTTTACTGCCTCTAATTCTGTTGCTAATTCGTTTTGTTCTGTATCTATCTGGTTTAATCTTAATTCAAGTACTTTATCTTCCTGCTGCAAAGATTCTGTTTGTGCATTAATATCTGCTACCGCTTTGTCATATTCATCTTTGCTCATTGTATAATCTCTTAGCGCCGCATCATATGCATCTGTATTTTGCTGTCTTGTTGTATCAATATCTGAGCTAAACGATATAGATTCTCCTGTTGATGGATTCGTTGCTCCTGTAATAGAAGACAATCTTCCATAATCATCAAGTTCAACATTTGCACTTTGAAATATTACACTCTCTGTGACTGATTTATTATCGCTTATATATGAAGATAAACTTGTTATTGAGCCTGACATTAAATCTTGCATGTCAGTTGAAGATATATAATGTGTTACCCCATCATCATCCTGATAGTAATACAATTGTTCATCTTCTGCTAAAGAACCGCCTGCTGTAGAATTTATTAAACTTATCATTGATGAACTATTTTGAGCTTGATTTAATGTATATGAACCATTTGTTGTATTTAATGTATAAACTGTATTTCCGTCACTATCGGTAGATGTAGAAATGCTTGCATTTTTTAATACAGTTCCTGTTGCAACATTTTTATCGTATGTTCTTGTTGTATTTAAATAATATGTACCGTCATCATTTTGATAATAGCTATTTATTACATAGTCACCGTCATAATCATCTGTATTTGATATTTCAAATGTATAATTTGTTTCATAGTAATCTGTTACTTCCGGAGCTATAGGCACATCAATTGCAAGAAGTTTATTATAAAGAGAATTTACTTCTTCTGCCAGAGCAGTACGCTGTTGATTTACCTGCTGCCCTTCATATTCTATATTAGACTTTCTTGCAGTTAATCCTAAATATCTTGCTTGTGATGCTGCTAAACCCATTATGTTTCTCCATTCTTATTGTTACTCTGAATTATTTATCGGCACATTTTTAATTTACTTTAGCTTTTTAATTAGTTTTGTAAAGTAATGTTAACCGATTTATGGAAAAAGCATATACTACCGGTTTTTATTTAATGATTATTTTTTGAAAGTCAAATAAAGGACGAAAAAATTTTCGTCCTTTTAACAGTTGTTCTATATAATTCGATATTTATTGCAAATAGCATTAAATTGCACTACAAGACAAATGACACTAAATTGTATGATTATTATACAAATTTTGAGCCATACAATTATTTAAGCTCCTTTTAAGGTTATGAAGCCTTATACTCATCTGATTTTTCAAATTTTGACATCTTATTGTATCCGCAATTATATTAAATTCCATATCAGATAAAGCATTATGCCTCACCGTCGTAGGAATATATTCAGAGTTAGCGCTCTGCTTTGCAAGATTGGCTGTATTTGCGCCAAAACTTATCGGAGATACTTTCATTTGATTTCCTTGTCCTTATGTTTGTTATAATAGTATATTACAACAAACATAAAACTGTTTTTCCTATTATATAAAAACTAAATAAAATCAAAATTTACAAAAAAATAATAAATTTGTAACAAAAATAAACATCAGCTCTATTATTGAAAATTTATTATATAATACCCTTCAAGGAGAATTTTATGTCGATTGAAGATATTATAAAAACAGCAAGAGGTAATATTGAAGCTGATTTAGTTATAAAGAATGCTCAAATAATAAATGTATTATCGGAAGAAATATATAAAGCTGATGTTGCAATAAAAGACGGGATTATTGCCGGAGTCGGTTTTGGATATAAGGGAAAACAACAAATAAATGCCGAAGGTAAATATTTGTCGCCGTCTTTTATAGATGGGCATGTTCATATAGAAAGTTCAATGCTGCTCCCCTCTGAGTTTGCTAAGATGGTATTACCTGCAGGTACAACAACAGTTATTGCGGATCCGCATGAAATTTCCAACGTAATCGGACTTCACGGAATAAGCTTTATGCGAGAAGCCTCAAAAGACTTGCCTTTAGATATATATATGATGCTGCCGTCTTGCGTTCCTGCCTCGCCTTATGAAACTTCCGGATTCGCGCTTAACAGTTATGATTTATCTTTATTAATTGACAGTCCGTGGGTACTTGGTATCGCAGAAATGATGAATTTCCCCGGAGTTTTAAATTTAGATAATGAAGTCCTTTCCAAAATAAAGTTAGGTATCGAAAAAAGAAAACGTATAGATGGTCATGCTCCTTACCTTTCCGGTAAAGATTTATGTGCTTATATCGCCGCAGGAATTTCATCTGACCATGAATGCACATCCCCTGCCGAAGCAATAGAAAAATTAAGGCTTGGCATGTATTTAATGATTAGAGAAGGAAGTGCCGCAAAAGATCTTGATTCATTGATTCCGGTTTTAAAACAATACCCTTCTAAAAAGTGTATGTTTGTTACTGATGACAGATACCCGTCAGATTTAAAAGGGCACATAAATTTAATGGTGCAAAAGGCTGTTAATGCAGGTATGGACCCGATAAAAGCTATTCAAACCGCCTGTATTAATACGGCAGAATATTTTGGATTAAAAAATCTTGGCGCTATTGCCCCCGGTTATAAAGCAGATTTGCTAATCCTTAATAATTTACAAGATTTTATCCCTGAAACTGTTATTAAAAACGGTCAAATTATCGCAAAAAACGGCAAATTATTAATCGAACCGGAGAAAAAAGTACTATCGACTCAACGCGGCACTGTAAATATCCGCTGGCTGGAACAAGATGATTTAAAAATTAAAGCTGAATCTAATACCGTTAAAGCCATTGAAGTATTTTCAGGACAGTTAGTTACAAAATGCACACCTTCTAAAGTCATTGTTAAGGATGGATTTGCGCTTAGTAATCCTGATGAAGATGTCCTTAAAATTTTGGTAATTGAACGCCATAAGGCCTCCGGTTCTATAGGAAAAGGATTTGTAAAAGGATTCGGTATTAAATCAGGCGCTATTGCTTCCACCGTTGCACACGACTCTCATAATATGATTGTTATCGGCACTAATGACACAGATATGTTTAAAGCTATTAAAGAACTTGTTAAATCTCAGGGAGGTAAAGTTATTATCAAAGACGGCGCTGTTACTGCAAAATTAGAACTTCCTATTGCAGGCTTAATGTCTGATGAATCCGCCGAAACAGTTATAAGGAAAAGCGATGAATTGAAAAAAGGACAAAAACAAATAGGCTGCACCTTAGATGAACCTTTCATGACTATGGCATTCTTGTCACTCTCTGTTATTCCTGAACTTAAATTAACTGATAAAGGACTAATGGATGTCGTTGATAATAAATTTATCAACTTGTTTATATAGAATCTTTATTTTGTATCAGTTCGTTATAAATAACACAACTATATCCTTTTGTAT
>JAJQFK010000055.1 GCA_021201175.1 Candidatus Gastranaerophilales bacterium
ATATTCTGGTCTGCCATTTCTCCGGGCATTAAATTGCCTTTGAAAATCCAAACTTTTACGCCAATTTTACCCATTATCGTATCTGCTTCCGCAAAACCATAATCAACATTCGCTCTTAATGTCTGCAAAGGAATTCTTCCTTCTTTTGCCCATTCGCTTCTTGCTATTTCAGCTCCGCCTAAACGTCCTGATACCATAACTTTTATCCCTTGAGCACCGCCGCGCATTGCTCTTTGCATTGCCTGCTTCATTGCTCTTCTGAATGCTATACGTTTCTCTAACTGTAATGCTATAGACTCTGCTGCTAACTGAGAATCAATATCAACTCTTGCAACTTCTACAACATCTATTGTTACTGTCTTGTTTATCAGTTTTGAAACTGCTGCCTTTAACTCGTCAATTCCTTGACCGCCTCTGCCGACTACTATACCCGGTTTAGCTGTTACTACTGTTACAGTAACATTTTGAGCCTTTCTGGCAATCAATATTCTTGAGATACCTGCCGTATATAGTTTCTTTTTTATAAATTTTCTGATTTTTGCATCTTCAGCCACAAATTCAGGATAATCCTTTTTCGCAAACCACGTGCTGAACCAGGGTTGTATTATTCCTACTCTAAATCCGGTCGGATGTGTCTTTTGTCCCATTTTTATTACCTTCTACTTTGATTCTTTTGTTACTTTAACAGTTAAATGAGATGTACGTTTAACTCTTGCATACATTCTGCCTTGAGCTCTCGGTTTACCTCTTTTAAGTGTCTTTGATTCATCTGCATATATTTCCGATATTTTTAATGATTCCGGTGCAGCTCCGAATTTTTCAGCAGCATTTGAAATAGCTGCCGTTAAATTCTTCTCTACTACGCGGGCTGCAAAATATGGCATAAATTTCAACATGCTTAACGCATCAACTGCTGATTTGCCCCTTACAAGATTTATTACTCTGCGTAATTTTCTTGCCGGCATTGTTATATCTGTTTGTTTTGCCTTAGCTTCCATAATTATTTCCTTTTCGCTGTTTTATCTTGCCCTGCGTGTCCTCTGAACATTCTCGTAGGAGCAAATTCTCCTAATCTGTGTCCAACCATCGGTTCAGATATATATACAGGAACATGTGTTTTACCATTGTATACTGCGATTGTGTGTCCGACCATGTCGGGATTTTCAGGAGTAATCATAGACGCTCTCGACCAAGTCTTTATTACTCTCTTTTCTTTATTGGCATTTAACTTGTCTATTTTTGCCTTTAAAGAGTCGTGTACATATACACCTTTTTTTAGTGAACGTGTCATTAATTATCTCCTTTATTAGCGCTTTCTTCCTCTAACAATTAACTTGCCGGAAGCTTTTTTTGCTTTTCTTGTCTTGTATCCTAATGCCGGCTTACCCCATGGTGTCTTTGGATTTCCTCCGGGTCCGGTCTTTCCTTCACCACCGCCGTGAGGGTGATCACAAGGGTTCATTGTTACACCTCTTACCGTAGGTCTGATTCCTAAATGTCTTGTACGACCGGCTTTACCTATTTTTAAATTCTTAAATTCGGCATTTCCTAATATTCCTATTGTCGCCAAACATTCTTTTCTTACCATTCTCATTTCAGAACTGGGCATTTTTAACGTTACATAGTTTCCGTCTTTCGCCATCAACTGTGCACTGCTTCCTGCTGTTCTGACCATTTTTGCTCCGCGTCCGGGGATTAACTCTACGTTATGTACTGTTGTTCCTAACGGTATTAATTCTAACGGAAGTGCATTTCCTGTCTGTATATCTGCTTCAGGTCCCGATACTATTGTATCTCCTACTTTTAAATCATGCGGAGTTAATATATATCTCTTTTCACCATCAGCATATACAACTAACGATATTCTTACATTTCTGTTTGGATCATATTCAACAGTTTTAACCACACCTGGAATACCAAACTTTTCACGTTTGAAATCTATTACCCTGTATGCCTGCTTATGACCGCCGCCTTTATGACGACAAGTTATTCTGCCTGTATTATTTCTGCCCGCAGTTTTTCTTATAGGCTTTAATAATGATTTTTCCGGTTGAACTGCCGTTATTTCCGAATAATCACTTTTTATCATTCCTCTTTGTCCGGGAGATGTCGGATTTATTTTTCTTGTTCCCATCGTCCTATACTCCTGCTAATTCTTCAATCGGATCGCCCTGTATTGTTACTATGGCTTTCTTTCCGGATTGTGTTCTTCCGACTGAATATCCTACTCTTTTTGCATGTGACGGCATATATACCGTTCTTACTTTGGTTACCTTCCTGTTTGGAAATGCTAACTCAATAGCCTGCGCAATCTCTACTTTTGTAGCATCCATTGCTACTTCAAATGTATACTGTGATAATGCTGCCATTGTCATTGATTTTTCCGTGATTATAGGTCTTTTTATGATGTCGTATAATCTTTCTTTATTTTGTTTCATTGTGCTCATTATTTTGATAACCTCTCAGTTATTTCTGTTATTGCTGACTCTGTCATTATCAGAGTATCCGCTTCAAGTAAATCTTTTACATTTAAATTCGACGGTAAAATGATTTTTACATTCGGTAAATTTCTTGCTGCTAATTCTAACTGTCCGTTTTCTGCCAATTGAGTATCAGCAATAATTAAAATCTTACCTTCCGCTTTTAATGCTTTCAGCGATTCAGCTACCATTTTTGTTTTTGCTTCTGTTATTTCAGAAAAATCTTTTACTAAAATAGTATTTTCTAATCTCGCTGATAATGCAGATTTTAATGCAAGCCTTCTTGCTTTTTGAGGCATTGAAAATCCATAATCTCTGGGTTTGGGTCCAAATATTACGCCGCCGCCTGCAAACAATGGACTTCTAATTGAACCGGCTCTCGCTCTGCCTGTTCCTTTTTGTTTCCATGGCTTTCTTCCGCCGCCGGATACTTCTGCTCTGGTTTTCGCACAAGCATTTCCGCTTCTTGAATTGTTTAGCTGCCTTCTTAATGCCATATGAATTACGTGCAAATTCGGCTATACTCCAAATACTTTGTCATCAAGAGCAATTTGACCGACTTGCTTTCCGCTTGTACTTAATATTGAAACTTCTTTTGTCATAATTTATTTTCCTTGTTTTGTTTTAGTTTTGAACCTTGTTTTCGCTTTCCGGACTGTCGTCCGTCCGGAATTTCGCTAGTTCCATTTTACTCTTGATGGTACAACTGTTACCAGTTTACCTTCTGATCCGGGTACCGAGCCTTTTACAAGTAACAAGTTATTCTCATTGTCCACTTTTACAACAGTGAGTTTTGTTATTGTCACCCTTTCGTTACCCATATTTCCGGCCATTCTTTTACCTTTTATTACACGTCCGGGTGTTGTGCCGGCACCAATCGACCCCGGTTCTCTATGATTCTTTGAACCATGAGCCATCGGTCCTCTGCCAAAGTTCCATCTTTTTACAGTACCTTGGAATCCTTTTCCGATTGATATTCCGGTTACATCTACTTTTGTTCCTTCAGTCAATACACTTAAATCTATCTTTTGACCTACTTGGTAGTTTTCAGGATTATCCAATCTGAATTCCTGTAAATGTCTATAATTTTCTAATCCGTTTTTCTTAAAATGTCCTATTTCAGCTTTTGTTAAATGCTTTTCTTTTGCAGGTATTACTCCTACCTGTATAGCATTATAACCGTCTGAATCAACAGTCTTTATTTGTGTGACTGTTAACGGATCAACTTTTATTACTGTTACGGGGATTGCAAGACCTTCTTTGTTGAATACTTGCGTCATCCCAAGTTTTTCACCTATTACTCCCAGTGTCATATTTCACCTTTCTTTTGTGAGCGCTACGTTATCTGCTTGCTTCGTAGATCACATTCAATTTTTTGGAGTTTCCTCTATTAAATTGTATGTGCCTGTTAATACTTTTACAGTTTAACTTCTATATCTACTCCGGCAGGCAAATCCATTCTTGTTAGTTCTTCTGTTGTCTGTGCTGTCGGATCATAAATGTCTATGATTCTTTTGTGTATTCTCATCTCAAAATGTTCTCTTGATTTTTTGTCAACGTGAGGTGAGCGAAGTACACAATATAAGCGGCGTTTCGTCGGCAGAGGAACCGGTCCGGCTACTCTTGCTTCTGTTCTTTTTACCACCTCTACAATTTTACTTGCAGATATATCAATCAGTTTATGGTCATACGCTTTCAAACAAACTCTTATTCTTTGCTGCTTGCTTTCGTTCATTTCCACTTCCTTTTGTCTTTTGACTTTGCTCTTTTTGTTCTTATACTACTTAGCATATTAAGCCTATATTAAACATAATTCATAGTCAACACATGTTTTTATTTTTATTTTGGGAGTTTACACAAAAATTAAAACTTTTCTTGTAAACTTTTATTAAGCGTTTCAATACAGATTACGTGCTTTTCCGCCAGTATCTTGTATCTTGCGCTTCCGCTGCACGATTGGAATTTTTCCGGATTTTCTCCAATTCCGTTTTTTTCAGTTCCTCTTTTTCTTAATATTTCTTTATTTTTTCATATAAGACTAAATTCTGAATTAAACTGCAAAACATTGAAATATTTTATCATAAACATGATTAAAAAAATTCTAATTAAGTTATAGAATACACTTTTTTGCACAAAAATATACTTTTAATATATAATTTTATTTTAAATTTTTTACTTATAAAAGTCCTCCTGACATTAAAAGAATTTTAATTTAGAATAGTCCAATTTACTCTATACCAAAATATCTGAGAAAATCTCACGGACAATTTATAAGAAATATTTCTTAATAAAAACTGTTATTTAAGCAAATATTTTTTATCAGTATCTTTTAATTGTCAAAAGGGTAACATTTTGATTAAGATAACTTCTCAACCGCAAATATACAATACCATTAGACAAAATAGACAGATTGACACTGTCGGTTTTTGCGGCGGAGATATACAGACATTAATTAATCAAGGCGATAAAGCATTAAATGAAAACAAAAATGAAGAAGCCCTGAATTATTATAATCAAGCATCTGCATTAGATTCAGGCAATACTGAAATATATAGAAAAAAAGGAAAAGCATTTTATAATCAAAAAAATTATGTAAAGGCATACGAGAATTTTAAATTATATCTTGAAAAAAATCCTGATGATACGGATTGTTTAATTGAGATGGGTGAATCATTGCGCAGCAGCGGCAAATATCAGCAAGCTTTAGAAATTTTTCAGCAGGCAAAATCAAAAGATGAAAATAATGACCTTGCTAACAGAAGTATACTGGAAACAAAAAACAACATTTTATATTTAAATTCTCCTTTAAGAGCAAAATATGAAAAAGAAGATTATGCTTCAAACAATCTAAAAACTGCTATAGACATGACAATAAATTATATGACACCGGAATTTATGCAAAAAATAAGTAATGTACAAATAAAATTCGGAGAAACTGCCAAAATGGGCGGTACCTCAAATATTGCACAATATGAAAACAGTACAAATACAATTACAGTTTCATCTGCATATAAATATGCAGCTCCTGAGGTTATCGCCGCATATCTTGTTCATGAATCAGTTCATGCTTATGATCAAGATCCATATACATCAATAAGGGAAGAACAAGATGCTTATGAAAAAGCTACAAAATTTTGGATAAAAAATTCAAACGGTATTAATGATCCGGAAATGGATTATGCAGCAAAATTGTATAAAAAATCCCCTCAAAGCTTAAAATCAAGAGTTGCGGAAATTTATCAACTCAGAGATCCTTCAATAGCCAAAACATCTCCTAATCATCCACCTTCAGGTAAGTTTAGTTTTAATCTTAAAAAATCGAAAGCGGCAAGTCAGTCCTTGAAAGCATATAATGCAATTGCATAGTATAATATATTAGTTGAGTATACTTTTCCCTGCAAAAATTCTAGAGAGTGTAACGACGAAATAAACCAGTTCGGGATAGTCATCGAAAAATGCGCTCGTTATTTAGATTATGCAAAAAAATTAAATTCTTTTTTCGCGCCGGTAATTTTCAAAATATAAAATTATTCTATCTTTAAACAGCATAAAGAATAAACTAACACCTACAAGCATAATCGAGTTTAAAAATATAAATAATACAATCCTATTACCGTTTAAAAGTAATGGCATATTAAAATATAAAACACCAACAAGCATTAAACATGATAGTAATAAAAATATCACTGAAAAACATGCAACAAACTTATGCATATAAAACCGCCTTTTCTTCTTAAATAACTAAAATGACACCAAAAACAGGACACTTGCCTCATGTGTCAGAAGAATAAGAAGATAAACAGTTTAATAATATTTTTCTCATAGTTGTATTATATCATTTTATTTCAGATATGCCAAGCCCATGTTTAGA
>JAJQFK010000137.1 GCA_021201175.1 Candidatus Gastranaerophilales bacterium
TATTTTTTTTGAATTTTTTTCTAATTCCGGATAAATTTCTTTATACTGATTGATAACTGTATCAACAATTTCATTTAAAAACGGCAGTTCAAGACCAAGAAGTTTACCATGCCGGAGAGCACGTCTTAAAATCATTCTTAAAACATAGCTTCTTCCCTCATTTCCGGGGGTAATTCCATCGTTAATCATAAAAGTTACACATCTTGCGTGATCGGTTATAATTCTTAAAGATATATCGGTTTTTTTATCTTTTTTATATTCAACTTTAGATATATCAGAAACTTTTTTAAGAATGGGGTATAAAAGGTCAGTTTCAAAAGTGGATTCTTTACCTTGAACAACCATAGCAATACGTTCTAATCCCATACCGGTATCAACATTTTTCTTTTTAAGCGGAGAAAAATTACCTTCTTCATCCTGAAAAAGTTCTGTAAAAACAAGATTCCAAATTTCAACCCAACGGTCGCATTCACATGTCGCAATAGAGCAATTATCACTACATTTGAGATGTTCACCCAAATCATAATGAATTTCAGAGCATGGACCGCATGAACCTGTTGCTCCGGGAGGTCCCCAAAAGTTATCTTTTTTCCCTTTTCTTATAACTCGTTCAGGCGGGATTCCAACATCTTTTGTCCAAATTTCATAGGCTTCTTCATCTGATTCATATATTGTAATCCATAATCTGTTAGGGTCGAGTTTTAGATAATTTGTAACAAAATCCCAACTCCAGGGAATAACATCTTTTTTGTAGTAGTCGCCGAATGCGAAATTTCCCAGCATTTCAAAAAATGTATGATGTCTTGGAGTTCTTCCGACATTTTCAATATCGGAATCCTTTCCGCCCGCTCTGGCGCATTTTTGGCATGATACTGCACGTGCCGGATTATAAGGCGGTTGTTCTAACCCCAAATAATACGGTAAAAACTGAAGCATGCCCGCTGTTGTAAGCAGCACCGTCGGATTATCAGGTACTAAACTGGAACTTGCCACCTCTGTAGATTGATGTTTATCTCTAAAAAATGATATAAATGCTTTTCTTATTTCATTACCGCTTAATGGAGTTGTCATTTCATATTCCTTTTTATACGTATTTCTTCTATATTTTACAACAAAAAGGAAAATCGTTTGTACAAAATTCTGTAATTATGTAATGGAATAATGGTGAAATTATACTTCCTGCATATAAATGGTATAAAGTTTATGTGTTTCTAAATCCTGAGTTTCTTTATATAAAACCTTAAATTGTTGATTTGCTTTATATATTGTTTCATCACTGCCGTATTTTCCCTCGCCGGTATCATAAGATTGTGTCATTTCGGATTTTGGATAAACAATGAATTTTACATTTTTATCAGCGTTTGTGTCGCTGAAATTGTTACCTCCACGTAATTCTGCTCCTCGTTGAGTTTTTGCAAATGACTGAACTCTCGGAGTTTCATATATTTCACCTTCTTTTGGAAAATTTTTAATAAAATCATCTAAATCTTGAATACCCATCCATCTTGCAAGTGGTTCGCAATCAGGACTTTTGTATCCGGAACACGCATAAGGCAATAGTTTATTTACATATTTATCAGGAAGTGCATTAACTCCTGTTATGTACTTATTCAGCCAGTTAGACGCAAGCGTTCTTACAGACATATTATTATTAACATGTACATCTTGTTGATTAAGTAATTTAACAATATCCGATTTTTCTTCTTCTGTTATTTGCTGTAATTCTTCCGTACTATCATTTGTTTTTTCAAAACTTAAATTAGAAGATAAAACTTTTAATTTTTCTAATTCATGTTTATAATCATTTAACTTAGAACCTTGAATAATATTATATCCGGGGACTTTATATGAAGCCATTTCAAGTGCTTTTGAATATGTTTCATCATCTTCTTTAAGCAATGCTTCCGCCTCATAGAATTTTTTTACACCGGCATTGACAGATTGAATAATTTTTTCATATTCTTCATCAGGCAGCTCTTTAATTCTGTAATCAATTGAATTCGGATTAACTCCTTTATTTATTAATTCTATAATTCTGGAATAGGTTTTTTCATCATATTGAGAAAACCAACAGGCTTTATCTTCTTCCGTATTTAAGTTTCTTAATTCCACGGCGCGTTGATATGCATTATCATCAAGTTTTGCCATTTCGCATATATTTGATAATTCAGAAGCAAGTGCTTTATTTGTAACTTCAATAGCTCGATTACGTTGAGCTTCACTCATATATTGAAATTCTTCAATATATCCTCCGTCACTACACTGGTCTTTTGTTACTCTGTAACCGTTATTAATGAGTTCCATTAATAATTTTACAGATTGTTCATCTTGATTACATGTATCAGAAATAAATTTGTTTTTGTATTGGAAGTATCCATTGCCTAATTTCTCAAAAACGGGAGTTTCCAACAGATTTTTTGTATTTTCGTAATAATTATCATCCCCTTTTACTATGGGTATAATATAAGAATCATAACCCAACGAAGGAATTAAATTTAATGCTTTATCTAATTGATTTTCAGTTAGATTATATAATTCTTGAGCATTAGACCCCGTTATGCTGCCGCCGGAAGTTCTAAATTTTAATAATTTTTCGTATTTATCATCTTCTAATTGTGCAAAATCACAAGCGTAAGGAATATAAAAAGAATCTTTTCCCGCCGCTAAAAATTTCTTTGTTTTTTCAAATTGTTCTTGATTTAAATCTTGAATTTTAGAAAAATCCGAATGTCTGCTGCAATCACCATTATTTTTTATTAATTCAACAGTTCTGAGAAATGTATCATCATCATATTTTTCAAGACTTTGGGCTATTGATTTATAATCATCTGCAGGATTTAGCGATTTAAGAATTTCTAATTTTTCTTGTTCTGTTAATGGTTCAATAAAGTTAACTTCTTCATTTTTTGCTTCTTCAATGTCACTGTTTAATTCTGTATTTACACATCCTTCATTATCTTCCGAAACTGTCGAAGAACATTCTTGCTGCGGTGGTTTAGAACCGGCAGAAGAATGAGCGCATAGATTAGATATTATAAAACTTGTCAGTTTACCTCCAAACGAATCGGGGGCTTTCTTTTGTTTTTTATCTATAATTATTTCATCACAGATTGGCTTTTTCAAATAATTATTTGAAACTTTTGTTTCTTGTTTGTTTGTCTGTTTGCAGCCGGTAATGTTATTTATATTAAAAATCTTATTCATTTTTGATATACCTGACATTTAATACTATAAATATATAAAGAGGTTTATATTTTAAAAATTGCCGATAAATAATAAGAATTTTACACAATACAAAAAAATGCTTACACAAGTAAGCATTTTTTGTATTTCCCCAATTTTTCCCTAGTCTGTAGTACGCTCTTAAATTTTCTAATCCAGTAATGTTTCCAGAATACTTGCGTTTTTTATAGCAATCGCATTCTGTTTTACTTTTTGCTTATGTATATAAGTTCTTAACGCTTCACGAATTAACTCGCTTCGAGTACGATTTTCTCCTTCTGCAACTTCATCAATCCTTGTTAAAAATTCTTCCGGCATTGAAATTAAAACCCGTGCCATTTTGTATTCCTCTTTTTTGTCTGCTCTCATATATATAAAAACAAATTAAAAACAAAAATTGCATACAAAGTATATAAAATTTACAAAATACTTAACATTATTCTATTTGCGTGCTTTACAATCTTAACATTTGCTCTTTATGGAATAATCTGATTAAAAGCGCAACATGGATAACTGCAAGTTCACAAGTTTCGCCATAGCCCAACTTTTCATTTTGTAAATCATCCTCACTACGTTTCGGTATTTAATGCTGACTTTAAATATTTATAACATTAATCCTTCGCAAAGCAGAAATCTGCCAAGAGGTATAACCTGCGAATACCGGCTTAATGATTCAACAAAGCATTTATTTTCGCAAAATCCGCCGGATAAATATATTTTCTCCGGTTTCTTTGCAAATACCCACGCATTAAAGGCGATTCCGTGTACAAACTTAGATATTGCCAAATTGGGATTTATTCCTTTTGCTATATCGTCCATTATTTTTTCTAAACCGAATATTCCGCAGGTTATTACATATTTTTCTTCTGAAAATTCAAGATTTTTAGTTTCTATATTATAAAATTTTAGCAGCATTTCAATAGTAGCCCCTGTGGAACTTGAACAAGAACTATTCCAGTCTAAATCTTTAAATTTACCGTCTTTAAATTGCGCCCATTTTGAATCTCTGCTTCCCATATCCAATATTATTGCGTTATCTTCATTAATTTTTTTTCTGAATCCGTTTATAAGTGCAATTACTTCATTTTCATAGTCATTTTTGCTGTTGAGCATATTATAAGACATGTGACCCGTTGCTTTATCAAATCTAAAATTAATATTTTTCAGCATAGAAGATGGTATCACATAATAATTAAAGCCATTTTCATTTTTAATAATATAATTTTTGAAATCCTTCATTAATGAGGAGGTTTCTTTTTCTAATATTTTTGCCCAGGTTGTACCTGCATCAAGTACTATGTTATTTTTTATCATCTAAGCCTCAAAAATGCTTCTATTTTTGCTTTTGTTGAATTTGTTGCTTTATCATCAATATCAATGAACAGACCGTTGTATTTATCCGCAAGATATTTGGCGAGCTGCGCTTTTGAGCAAAACGATTGTGAATAAAATACTGTAGGTACATCTTTATCTACATACATTTCAAGATTTATATCAGCCGGAGTCATTGCTTCAACACATCTTGTCCAGCCGTATACATGGGTTTCATCGGGGAATAATTCAAGAATAGATAAATCATTTGGCGGAACTCCCCAAAATCCGAATTTTGCCTTACATTGCTTTAAATTTTCAACGGATATTTCATCGTATATCCCTCTTGTTATAAGTTCTATTTTCTGTTTTAGCGGAATACAAGACGATGAAATTTTAACTTCTTTTTTATAAAGATTGTCTTCAAATATACTTGAAATTACGGGGAATCCCGAATCTTTTAAAATTTCGTATGCGAACCAACCGCTGTCGCATTTATCTTTGCCTATCGGGGCAAGAATCACTAATAATTCACTTCTTAAATAATATGCACAGTTAATTATGTTTTTGATTATAGAACAGTATGATTCCGGCAGTATATCTTGTTTTGGATAACCATAATCTATATCAAAATCAACCCATACTGCCATAGGGTACAATTGTTTATATTTTTTTATTAATTCAGGATGAGGATACCCCCAGAATCCTATTATTTTTTTTACATTCATAAATAAATTATAATATAAATGATGCTTTTTATTTACAATCACTGTATAATTTTTTTATGGATAAATTATTTGAAAAAACACTCGATTCAAAAGAAATATATAATGGAAAAGTATTCAGAATAACTTGTGATGATGTTGAACTTTCCGACGGATATAAAACAAAGCGCGAGGTTGTACATCATGGCGGCGGAGTAGTTATTGCGGCTGAAAATAACAATAAAATTTTAATGGTGCGGCAATTCCGTTATCCTGCAAATAATGTTTTGCTTGAACTACCTGCGGGCAAACTCGATAAAAACGGCGAAGATGTTCTTTCTGCCGCCAAAAGAGAACTTGAAGAAGAAACAGGTTATATTGCTCAAAATTGGGAATCTTTGGGATTTATTTGGACAAGCCCCGGATTTTGCAGTGAAAAACTTTTTTTGTTTAAAGCTTCAAATCTTTCTTTTAAAGGTCAGCACTTAGATGAAGGAGAAATTTTAAATTTTATCGAAATTGATAAAACAGAGGTTTTTAATATGATAAAAGACGGGCGAATCAGCGATTCAAAAACAATTGCAGCAATTGGGAGGGCATTTTTATTATGATAAAAATGCTTGTAACTGATATTGACGGAACTATTTATTCTCCGGTATCCGGAATTAGTGATAATGTTAAAAATTGTATAAAAAAATTAGAGGATAATGGTATTCTTGTTGTTATTGCCACCGGAAGAACCTTTGGAAGTGCTAGACATATTGCTGATTTAATAGGGATTAAATGTCCTCTGGTATGTTATCAAGGAGGTTTAGTTAATTCTTATGACGGAAAGATTCTTGATGTTAAATATTTAGACCAAAAAATAGCCCGCGAAATTATTTGCGAATGCAGAAATAGAAATATTCATTTGAATGTTTATGTTGAAGATACTTTATATGTTGAAAACGATGACAATTATATAAAAGATTATATCGGGGATAAAGGTATTGATTATTTTAAAGTTAATTCATTTGATGAACTTGATTTTTCAAAATTAACCAAACTTCTTGCAATAAAGTATGATAAAAAATTTATTGATGACTTAATAAATGAGTTTAGATTA
>JAJQFK010000147.1:0-5243 GCA_021201175.1 Candidatus Gastranaerophilales bacterium
GTTTCAAGACGGCTAAAAAAAGCCTTAAATATTCTTCTTAATATATTGTCGGAAAAAGAAAAAATATAGAAAATGGTTGGTTTATGAGTGATATAATTTTAATTTGTTTTTTTGTCCTTGCAATAGGAGCATGTATAGGGAGTTTTTTAAATGTCGTTGCGCTTAGAGCTTTAACCGGAGAATCCATTGTTTTTCCGGCATCAAAGTGCCCGTATTGTTCAAAACACATAAAATGGTTTGATAATATACCTGTTTTCTCGTACTTTTTTACCTTCAAAGGAAAATGCAGAAACTGCGGTGCAAAGGTCAGCAAACAGTACCCTATAGTTGAATCTTTAACATCAATCCTTTTTTTAGCTGTGTTTATTTATTACGGTATATCCCTACAGACATTGTTTATATGGATTTTACTAAGCATGGGTATAGTAATTTCAATAACGGATATAAAAGAACAGGCTATATTTGATATTCATGCCTATATCTTTATTGTATTTGCAATTATATATTCTCTTTTTGTTCACGGTATAAAGGATTACATGTTTGTAATTTTAGGAGTTGCAGCAGGTATTGCAATAATGGAAATAATTGCAAGAGGCGCATATTTAATCATATTAAGAAAAAATAAATCTGAAAATGCTGTTGAAACCAATAATGACGAAATAAACAGCTATATTGATAAAAATAAACGAGTATTCGGAATTGGAGATACATATATAACCGCAGGTGCCGGCGCATTGTTGGGATGGAAATCATTATTAATTTCTATAATTTTAGCTATTGTAATTCAATTTTTATTCATACTTCCGGAGTTCGTTAAACAACAACTCAAAGTTAAAAATTACAAATTTTTAATATCACTTATAGTATTTTTCGCTTATACGGCTTTATATTACTTTTGCTCTACCGCATACAATATCAATATAATAGTATTATATATAATGCTTTTGCTATTTTATGTAATGGGTGCTTACATTGTAATTCAAGCAAGAAAAACGGGATTTAAGCACGGTTTTTGTGCATTGCCGTTTGGACCGGCATTAATTGCGGCTTGTTTTATAATATTGTTTTTTGGGAATAATATTATGGAACTTTTAAATTTAAATTTTTAAAGGAGATAGTTCAAATTAATTATTGTGAATTAATGTTTTTTTAATGTATAATACGTATATTATGAATCAGGATTTATCGGAAAAGGTATATAGTTTACAGAGAAATGTGCTGGAATTGCACAACTTGTTTGAGTTAAATATGGTGGCAAATCAAGCCCGCTCTGTTGAAGATTTGTTATCAAAAGTTTCTTTTTTGTTAAAAACTTCTTTGGGGTTGAAAAATTTAAGATTCTTTATTAATAATAACGGTTATTTTCAAACAAAAAATATTAACGTAAATTCTGATTTAGATTTTGAATTTGATGCGGAAAGCGCTCCATTCTTACAGGATGTTACAAAACAGATTATCAGGGTTGTTAATCAAGATGGAACGTTTATATATAAGTCATTTTGGAACCTATATAAATTGCATGAACTTCAAAGTGAATATTTAAAAATATTTTATAATGATGAAAAGCCTTTTTGTATATGTTCTGTAAGCAAAAAAGAAAATGATGAAGAATTTACACCGGAGGATGTAAAATATTTGAATCAGGTATTTGATTGCATTGAGCCGATATTGATTAAATTTATAAAAAATAAAGAACAGGAAGCAAAAATACAGGACTTAAATAAAACTCTGCATAATTTATCAATATTGTATAATATTTCGCAGGCTGTTAATTTTATTGATGATTTAAAACGATTGATTAGTGTTATTTTAGATAAAGCAATAGATACTGTTAATGCTGAAAAAGGCTCATTGATGCTTTATGATTCTTCTGATAATACCTTGCAAGTAAAAGTTGTTTACGGGCTAAAGGATAAAAAGCATGAAGAAGATATTAATAATGGTGTAATAGAATGTCAAAAAATGACTCCTGATAACGGAATAGCCGGTCGAGTATTTACGGAAAAAAAATCATTAATAACAAATTTGGGGAAAAGAGATCCCAGATTCAGCCAGTTATCAGGTGAAAATAATGTTTCATCTCTGATATGCGTTCCTTTAATAGCAAAAGGTGAATGTATAGGAATTATTAATATAACAAACAAAAAAGACGGAAAATTATTTAATAAAAAAGATTTAGAATTTATAGAAGCCCTCGCAAATCAAGCCGCAATTGCGGTTGATAATGCTCAATTATATGAATTGGCAACAAAAGACGGTCTTACTAAGTTATATATCCACAGACATTTTTATACCCTTCTTGAATCGGAAATAAAAAGGGTGCAAAGATATCATCATGTTTTAACTTTGATGATGTTGGATATAGACGATTTTAAAAAAATAAATGATAAATACGGTCATCTTATAGGTGATGTTGTTTTGAAAGAGATTGCCGCTGTTATTCAAAAAACAATAAGGCATGTTGATATAGCTGCCAGATACGGCGGTGAAGAATTTACTGTCATATTACCGGAAACTTCAATTTTAAGCGCCCAGATAATTGCAGAAAGATTAAGACAAAAAATCAGCGAAATAAAAGTAAAAGTTTCTGAAGATGTAATTATATCGCCTACAGTAAGTGTAGGGCTTGCTGAATTTCCTAATGACGCCGCCGATATTAAAGATTTGATAGATTTAGCGGATAAAGCAATGTATGAATCAAAAGCAAACGGTAAAAATTGTGTTCATATCTATTTTGACGGTAAATATTCAAAATACGGAGTCTAACAGCATTTAGCTTGTATGATAAAATACGGGCATTGTTAGTTAAATTACTTTGTAAACAAAAATAAATATTTTTGACCTTATAATAATCTTAAAATCATGATTGCAATATAATTAGTTTAGGCAGTTAGTACTAAAAAGGGTAAAATATTTTGAGAACGGCAATATATCCCGGAAGCTTTGATCCGATTACCAAAGGGCATTTAGATGTTCTTGAGCGTGCTGCAAATATTTTTGATAAAGTAATAATTGTTGTTTCTGTAAACGTTAATAAAAAAAGTTTTATACCGTTAGAGGATAAATTGGAACTTATAAAAGAGTCATGCTCGAATATAAAAAATGTTCAAGTTGACAGCTATGACGGATTAACAATAGAATATGCGAAGCAGCATAATGCCAATGTACTGATAAGAGGGTTGCGTGCCGTATCTGATTTTGAATACGAAATGCAGCTTTCACAAGCAAATAATGCATTATGTCCGGATATTCATACCGTTTTTTTGATAACAAAACCCAAATATAACTTTATATCATCGGGAACAGTAAGGGAAATTGCATATATGAAAGGTGATATATCAAAATTTGTTCCCGAACCGGTTGCAAAATATATGAAATTAAAATATACGAAAGGTTAAGACTATGACAGAATTGAGAATAAGCAGTCTGATAGATGCTGCTGATGAGTTGTTAGATAATAAGTTTCATGTTGGCAGTTACTGCTTATTTATGAACACTGATGATATTCAAGATATATTAAGTAAAATAAGAGCAATTTTGCCTGAAGAAATAAAGACAGCGGAAAACATACTAAAAAGACGTGATGATATTTATCAAGAAGCCCAGAGTAAGGCAAACAGAATAATTAATGAGGCTCAAAATACAGCAGCAAATATACTAAGTGAATCCGAATTAATAAGAGCAGTAAGAGAAAAGGCTGCAAAGATTCAAGAACAAGTAAAAGAAAGCTGCGAAGACATGAAAAATAAAGCAGAAGAAGAATCTGATACCATAAGAAGAACTGCATATAAAGAAGCAATGCAAACCCGCGAAGGTGCTCAAGCATACGCAGAAGAAGTACTCACAAATTTAGAACGTAATATAGATCAAATTCATCGAATAGTTCGGAACGGTCAAGATTTCTTAGCACAACAAAAAAACAGACCGCAGCGCCAATCGGAATCTTCACCGGAAAAAACTTATGCAGGACAGTAGTTTTCAGTCACATATCAGATAAATTACCGGAGGAAAATTGGCAGATAAAGTTTTAACCCGCACAAATACGGGTATGCTAAAAATGCTGCCCCAAAGTATAGAAGCAGAAGAAGCTGTACTTGGCGCAGTACTTGTTAATCCCATAACATTAGGAAGAATAGTAGAGTTTTTAAAGCCGGAAAGTTTTTATAAACCTTCTAACAAACTTATATATGAAACAGTGCTTGAACTTTTTAAAAAGAACGAACCTATTGACATAGTAACGGTTTCAGAACATCTTCGTAATAGGGAAGAACTTGAAAACGCAGGCGGCAGAGCATATATAAATGATTTGGCATTAAATGTTGTTACAACCGCTAACATTGAATTTTATGCAAAAATTATTCAGGAAAAAGAAATAAAACGTGCATTAATAAATGCAGGTTCTGAAATAGTTTCAATGTCGTATGAAAATGAAGATACATCAAAAGTACTTGATGATGCACAAAAATTAATATTTAATATTGCAGCACAAAAAGATACATCAGATCTTGTTCCGATTCAGGATTTGGTCTTAAACAGTTATGAACAAATAGAGTTTAGATATAACAATAAAGAAGATTTAGTCGGAGTAACTACAGGTTTTTATGATTTGGATACATTAACCTCCGGACTGCAAAAATCAGACTTAATAATACTTGCAGCACGTCCTTCTATGGGAAAAACAGCTTTTGCCCTAAACTTAGCACAAAATGTTGCACTGAAAGGTAAAAAAGGGGTTGCCATATTTTCTTTAGAAATGCCAAAACAGCAGTTAGTTAAGCGTATGTTGTGTTCAGAAGCGGAAGTAGATACACAGCGTATAACATCAGGTAATATGCAGCCAAAAGATTGGGAAAAATTAGTTGATGCCATGACAAGATTGACTGATGCAAGAATATATATTGATGATACATCAGGGGTAACTTCTACGGATATAAAAGCAAAATGCAGAAGATTAATGCTGGAAGAAAAGGAGTTAGGTCTTATTGTAATAGACTATTTGCAGCTTATGGAAGGCGGCGGCAATCCTAATGACAGAAATCAGCAGATTTCAGCAATATCACGTTCTTTAAAAGGGTTAGCAAGAGAACTTGATGTTCCGATAATTGCGTTATCACAGCTTTCAAGAGGTGTAGAAGCCCGTCCGAATAAACGTCCAATGCTTTCTGACTTAAGGGATTCAGGTGCAATAGAACAAGATGCCGACATCGTTATGTTTATTTACAGAGATGAATATTATAATAAAG
>JAJQFK010000147.1:5253-6331 GCA_021201175.1 Candidatus Gastranaerophilales bacterium
ATGTTGAAAACAAGGGCAAGGCAGAAATAATTATTGCAAAGCACAGAAATGGGCCGACAGGGGATATTAATCTTTTATTTCAGTCAAATATAACTAAATTTAAGAATCCTACAAAAACTACGGAATTTTAATCAAACATTCGCAGTGCAAAACATAAAGAAAAGACGGCTTTTAGTTTAGCCGCCTTTTTTTAATTAAGAAATTCTTTGAAACATATAACCGATACCGCGTGCAGTAAGAATCAATTCAGGATTTGCCGGATCAGTTTCCAACTTAGACCGGAGTCTTGAAATATGGACATCAACAACTCTTGTATCAATTCTGTGATCAGGCGGATAAGACCAAACGTGCTGTAATATTTCATTTCTTGAATATGCCTGACCTGAATTATTAACAAGAAGTTCAAGAAGGCTGAACTCCATGCCCGTGAGTCTGATACGTTCATTTTTTCTGAAAACCTGACGTCTTGCAGTATCTATACGAATATTACCTGTAGTAATAACATTTTTAGCTATTTTACTTGTAGGAGCAGAAACTTCTTTAGTATTAGTTCTGCGGAGAACGGCTTTAACTCTTGCTTCAAGCTCTTTCGGGCTGAAAGGTTTAACAACATAATCATCGGCACCGAGTTCAAGTCCTGTAATCCTTTCGGAAACATCGCCGAGAGCTGTAAGAATAATAATAGGAACATCTGAAGTTCTTCTGATTTCTCTGGTAACACCATAACCGTCGATTTTAGGCATCATAACATCTAAAACAATCAAATCAGGATTATGTTTATTAAAAGCAGCAATTGCTTCTTCACCGTCAGTAGCGGTTATAATTTCGTAACCTATCATACTAAGTCTTGCTTCAAGAATTCTTCTTATACTGGCTTCATCATCAGCAACCAGAATTTTTTGATGAGAATCTTGTTCTGCTTGTACTTCATTATTATCAGTCATTTTTAACCCCTTAAAATTTCAAAATATTACCTTTGTTTACATTATATTACAAAATATAAAAAATTCAAAATATTTCTTAAAAAATCATCAAAAAAATTAATAAATTTTTGTTATTGATTAGCCTTTTCGGTTGA
>JAJQFK010000209.1 GCA_021201175.1 Candidatus Gastranaerophilales bacterium
CTTTTTAGCAAGCCTGGAAGTATTTAATGGACCGGCTTGATGTGCAGCATTAAATGCTGTTCATGACTTATTTTCCATATCAGTAAATCTGTTGCCTATAGCCGTTGAAATATTGTCTTTATCTTCACTTGAAAGTTTTCCGGCTTGGAATGCACCTGTTAAACCGGCAGCCCCGATTAAAGCAGCCCATATTTTAGAATCGGATTTTTTGGTGTTGCTTATTTGCTGCTGAATATTTTCCGCATAATATTTTAGTTGTTCTTCATTTGCAGTCTGCAATTTAGAAACTTTATCAGAAAGATTTTTTAATTCGTTTTTTAAACCCGCAGTATTTTTTGAAGCTGTCTTGTAAGAAACAAAGGCAGCCGCGGGAATCATTGCCATAGAAATTATTAAAGGGGCAAAAACTTTAATTTTATCTTTGTTGATTTTTGTTTTATCTTGAGTTGAATTTTCTTTTCCCGATTTATCAGTTTGTCCGGAAAATTGTTTTGTTCCGTATTGTTGAGCCTTTTTAGGCACAAATTCGCTAAACACATTAATACTCATATAATACCCCTCTTATAAACACCATATATACAAAACTTACGAGCAGAAATTTTTAACATTTTGTATATAAAATGTTAATATATTGTTACAAGACCACCAGAATATTTCTATTGTACTAAATTTTTCAAAAAAATACAGTATTATATTAAATTATGTATCAAATTATATTAGCGCAATATGTTCATTATACAATATATATAAATAGTTTAAAATAAGGTAAAATATGAAATTAAAAAATACACAGGCGGTAACATCTTTTAAATACGGATGGTTGTTGAAAAGAATCTTTCCATACATAAAGCCTTTTTTTGGCAGAGTCTTACTTGGATTTTTAATTGCGATTCCTGTGGGACTTCTTGACGGAGTTGTTTCATTTTCTTTAAAGCCTTATATGGATTATGTAATCGGACAGCAAAATCTTATAATATTTGGAAAAGAAATACCGTATAGCCTGATGGCTTTTTTAATGCCGTTTGTAATAATAGGTTTCGCTCTTTTTCAAGGGGTTTTAAGGTACTTGAATTCATATCTTACTGATTGGACAAGTCTTAAAATTACTAATTCCGTTAAAGAGGACTTATTTTCAAGGCTCGTTTATATGGATACTTCGTTTTTTGATGAAAATTCTTCCGGATTGATTATAAACAGATATCTTTCAGACCCTGATACCGCTTCAAGAGGAATTGTTGACCAGATTAAAACAATAATAATAAGTTTCTTCGGTGCTTTATCACTTATCGGTGTTATGCTCTATAGT
This sequence comes from Candidatus Gastranaerophilales bacterium, assembly GCA_021201175.1. GTDB lineage: Bacteria > Cyanobacteriota > Vampirovibrionia > Gastranaerophilales > Gastranaerophilaceae > Avigastranaerophilus. Next base: position 1,307 of record JAJQFK010000209.1, read on the forward strand.
TCTTGGAAGCTTGCGGTAGTAGGCGTAATCGTTTTAGCAATCGCATTTTTACCTGTGTTATTAATCAGGAAGAAAATTAAATCTGTTTCAAATATCAATACCGTAATTATCGGAGAGATAATGACAACAATGAATGAAACCTACGGGGGGAATAAGGTCATTACCGCGTATAATCTTCAAGAACGGCAAAGAAATAATTTTAATAAAGGTATTTCAAATAGTTTTAATGTATCAATATCTCTAACCAAACGGGTAGGCTGGATGTCGCCGATTATGTATTTGATTGCTTCGTTCGGTATAGCCTTTGTGCTGTTTTACGGCACTAAATTAATATATTCAGGTCATATGACGGCGGGTTCGTTTGCTTCTTTTGTTACCTCATTATTGCTCCTTTATAAACCCATAAAAACACTTGGTAATACAATGACTAATATACAGTCTATATTTGTTGCAATGGGCAGGGTTTTTGAATTATTTGACTATATTCCGCAGATAAAAGATAAAGAAATTACTCAGGATTTAAAAGAAATAAAATCTGATATAACATTTGATAATGTATCTTTTGAGTATGTTAAAGGTATTAAAGTCTTAAAAAATATTAATTTAAAAGTGAAAAAGGGTGAAACTCTCGCAATAGTCGGTAATTCCGGAGGCGGCAAATCTACAATTGTTAATTTGATTCCGAGATTTTATGACGTTACATCAGGTTCAATAAAAATTGACGGAAGCGATATAAGAGATTTTAAACTTAAAGATTTAAGAAGTAATATATCTTTTGTTTTTCAGGATAATTTTTTATTCACGGGAACAATAAGAGAGAATATACTTTTATCGAATGAGAATGCAACTGAAGAAGAATTAAATACGGTGATAAAAGCATCACACTTAGAAGAAGTCATAGAACAGCTTCCTTTGGGGCTTGATACAATGTTGGGAGAAAGAGGTTTAACACTCTCGGGCGGACAAAGACAACGGGTTGCTATCGCAAGAGCAATGCTTAGAAATACTCAAATTATTGTTTTAGATGAAGCAACTTCCGCTCTTGATAATGAATCAGAGGCGGTAGTTCAAAAGGCGCTCGATAATTTAATTCAAAACAAGACGGTATTTATAATTGCACACAGATTGTCAACAATAAAAAATGCAGATAGAATTGCGGTTATAAATGACGGATGTTTGACTGAACTCGGAACTCATGATGAACTTCTTTTAATTAACGACGGTCAGTATAAACATCTTTATGAAATGCAGTTTAAAGATTCAAAAGAAACAGTTGAGGCATAAATTGAAAAAGATTCTTATTACCGGCGGCGCCGGATTGATTGGCTCCCATCTATGTAAACGTTTAGTATCAGAAGGAAATTTTGTTATTTGTCTTGATAATTTTTTTACCGGAAATGCTAAAAATATAGAAAACCTAACAAAATATTCCAATTTTAAAATAATAAATCACGATATAATTCTTCCGTTTGATGAAAAAGTTGATGAAATATATAATCTTGCGTGTCCGGCATCACCTGTGCACTATCAAAAAAATCCGGTAAAAACGATAAAAACCTCTGTTTTAGGGGTTATAAACATGTTAGATCTGGCAAAAAAATATAATGCCAAAATATTACAAGCAAGTACAAGTGAAATATATGGTGATCCTCTTATTCATCCTCAGCCTGAAACATATTGGGGGAATGTCAATACAATAGGATTAAGAAGCTGCTATGACGAGGGAAAGCGCTGCGCGGAAACATTAATGCATGATTATCATAATGAATACGGAACAGACACAAAAATAGTAAGAATTTTTAACACCTATGGACCTAATATGGCGAGAAATGACGGCAGGGTTGTATCTAATTTTATTATTCAAGCGCTTAAAGATAAACCGATTACAATATACGGTACCGGCAGTCAAACGAGGTCATTTTGTTATGTGGATGATACTGTGGAAGGTATTATAAAAGTTATGAACAGTCCCTTTTCAGGACCTTTTAACATAGGTAATGACAAGGAAAATACAATTTTAGAATTTGCACTTATAATAAAGAAGCTTATAAATTCGCAATCGAAAATTATATTTGAACCGCTTCCGCAAGATGACCCTGTTCAAAGAAGACCATTGTTAAAACTTGCAAAAGAAAAATTAAACTGGGAGCCTAAAGTTTCTCTTGAAAACGGTTTACAAAAAACAATAGAATTTTTTAAAAGTATTAATACTCCGGAATAGATTTCATGAAAAAATTTTTTATTGTATTTCTTATACTTTTTGTTAATTCTCTGCATTGTTTTGGAATAGAAGAAATAAAAAAAACGGAAGAAATTGTTCTTGAGAAAGAAGGGTTAAATTTAGAACATATTTCTGACCTGTATTACGGAAAAGCAGAGGATTCAAACAAATTAAATCCTGTATTTAAACTGTTTACAGAAAAAGGATTGGCATTTGAAAATTCCCGATTAAATGCAATAAAAGTTAATTTTTTATTTGACGGACAGTTAAATTTTACTAAACCCGATAATAATAATGAAAGCTTAAATTATGACTTTGCCGTTGTAGAACCTATGGTTTCAATGTATTTTAATGATAAAAAAACAAAGTTCATGCTTGATATGAATTTAGTAAGAGATTTAGAAGGGTATGATAACAAATTTACGGAAAAAATATCTCAGCTATATATATCACATAAAATAATGCCGAATCAGACGGTATTAATCGGTCAGGGTGAAAGAATTCCGACAACATTAAACGGAAGCAGGGGAACTATGGGGCAAGACTTTGTCTTAAAGTCACAACTTGGCAGGACTTTTGGTAATTTCTGGGCTGCAGGTATAAGAAATAAAGGTCAATATAAATATTTAGATTACGATATCGGGCTTTATGACAGCACAAGAATGATGAAAAGTTTCGGAAACGGCACGGATTTTACCGGATATGTAATGTTTAAACCTCTTGCAAATATTGATAACGAGGCTTCAAACTGGAAAATAGGCGGAGGTTATAACACCGGAAAATATAAAAACAGTTACAGTCAATATTCTGTCTATACGGGCTATGATTATAAAAAGTTCCATGTTCAGGCTGAATATGCAGATGCTGACGGTTACAACGGGTTAAAAGAATCTCAAAACCGTGCTAATGGATTTTATACAACATTAGCTTATGATATAACTCCAAAAATCGCTTTATTAGGCAGATACGACTATTTTACTTCGGATAAACACAACAGCTCGCTTGATACGAACGAATATACTGCCGGTATAACTTATAAGCCATATAAGAATATGAAAATAATGCTTAATTATGTAAGAAAAAATTATTCAAATAAACCGGATTCTAATATGATTTTATTTGCTACAAGATTTATTCTTTAGTATAATTAAATTATGAAAAACGAAAACGAATTATTTTTAATAGAAGATTTAATAAAAAAGATAGTTGATAATCCAAATGATGCGACCAGCTATTTGCAGCTTGCCGGACTCTATTTGAATAAAAAAGAGTATGATTTGGCTATAAATGTATATGAAAGTCTGCTTAATGTTGATAGTACTAATTTTGCAGCACTTACAAATATCGGCAGCATATATTTTTACAAAAAAGAATATAATAAAGCAATAACATATTATGATAGGGCAGCAGGACTTAGAACTAATAATTTTTCCGTATTTTATAATCTCGGTAATGCTTATGCGGAAATAGGCTCGTTTAAAGAGGCAATGTCAAATTATATTAAGGCTCTTAATATTGATAAAAGCAATTATCAGATATATTCTGCTATTGCGCTTTTATATCAGGATAAATTGAACTATGAAGAAGCTCTGGTATATTTTGAAAAAGCGCTTGAACTTGATAATGAAAATTCTGAGAACTATGTTAATACAGGCTTAGTTTTAATGAAACTTTCAAGATATGTTGAAGCTGCAAAATACTTTAAAAAAGCTGCTGATTTATCTGAAAATAAAGAAAAAGAGTATGTCTACTGTGCAAATGCTTATTCTGCCGCAAAAGATTACGAAAAAGCAGACAGATATTTTTCAAGAGCTCTAAAGCTTAATCCTAATTATTACCATGCATATTTGTGTCTTGCAATTTCTTTGTATGAACAGAATAATATTAATAAAGCCATTGAAATATACACTAAAGCAATAAGTATTAATCCTTATGCACCAAATGCATATTTACTTTTGGGTAATTTGTATTTTTCACTTGAAAAATATTATGAGGCTATTGCACTTTATAATAAAGTAACTACAATGTGTCCGGCGGATTCCAATGCTTATACTCTGCTCGGGAATGCTTATGTTATGCAAAAAGATTTGCTATCTGCAATATTATCTTACAGACAGGCTATTGATATTGATTCGGAAAATGATGAACTAAAACTTATTTATATTGAAATAGTTCAGGAATATATAGATACCAAAAATTCCGGAGAAGTTTTAAATGCAGCAAAGTAATCCCCGTATATCTTCCATAGAAAAAATAATTTCAATACTTTCATATTTTACAATGGGAATGGTCGGTTTAATATGGTTGATTATTGCTCATATATTAAAGCGTAAATTAAGATATTTTTTAATGTATAACATATCTCAATCAATGGTAATTGCAATAATTCTGGCAATATTTAAATTATTTTTTGATATTATACTTCCGCTTTTTGCGTTAATTCCGGCGTTAGATTTTATAGCTGCGAAATTGCACCTGTTATTATCATTTAAAATCCTTACAATTTCTTCTCTTGGATTAACTTTTACAATAGTTCAACTATTAGTGTTTATACTTTTAATCTATATAACGGCAGGAATTTTATTAAACAGAATTTTTTATATACCTTATTTAACAGATTTTATGCAAAAAGTAATGAAGTCTTACGAGCAATAGTTGTCCGAGAAAATCCAAGAAGCGGATTTTGCGGACGGACGTCAGAATTGTAGGGTGCAATATTTTGCACCGAAAAAATATTATAACAACCTGTACAAGAGAATAAGTTTGAAACAATGCAGGAGT
>JAJQFK010000145.1 GCA_021201175.1 Candidatus Gastranaerophilales bacterium
ATTGAAAAAGATTTCAGAGGAACACTTAAAACAGTTCCTTTTTTTTTGCGCAAAAGTTAAAATAAATTTTCATTGTTGTATGATTTCAGCCTGAACTTCTTTTTGAAGATTTAAAGAATCTTGTAAACTGTTTTTTAACTCCGCTGCGGTATTTGCATTATAAAATTTTCCGCTTGTTACAAGCGCGACACATTTTAATTGATTGTTTGCGTCCATATCACCAACAGCAAGAGCAATAACATCAATTTTAATATCATCTCTGTATTTCATTAACTCAATAACAAAGTCACACGGACTTTCATCACAATTCTCACCGCCATCACTTATTAATATAATCCTTTTTTTAGAAGTTGTATCCGTAAAATCAAAAAAAGCAGCTTGTTTAAGTGAATATGTTATAGGTGTCCACCCTACCGCATTTATAGAATTTAGTTTTGAATAAATATTTATAGTATTATTCTTTTCTATCGGGGAAATTAATTGTGAAGCTGTACAGCTTTGTTTTGGGGTAAATCCTGTACGGTGCCCGTATACTCTAAGCCCCACACTTGTTTCTGCGGGAATCATTTGCAAAATATCCTTCATTGTTGACAGTGCAATATTAATTTTTTTACTATGACCGAGTTTTTCATTCATACTGTTTGAAAAATCAACAATAAAAAGAATTTTTTCTCTTTCTGCGGAATCAGTAGAATTTTTTGAGAAATAGTATGTATCCGGTGTAGAATAAGTATAATTTGCGGCAAAACATTCAAACTTATTGAAATAAAAAACACATAACAGACTTATAATTACAAAAAATAACTTTTTCATGTTTCACCCGTAATTTAATAAATACCGTATAAATCTGACCGGCACATTAACAATATTATCAAAAATTTTTTTTATTGTCATTATCAATTATATTAAGTAAAGAGATTAATTTGAAGGAATAAGAAAATTTTTATAACTTACTCCGTCATCATCGCTATAAACCGGTTTTTTAGGCTGCTCAGGCGCTATTGGAGAAGGCTTTGCTGACACCGGATTGTTTATTGCTCTTGAAAATCCTTTTTCAATTTCATGCTGATTTTCCGCGGATATAATTTCTCCGTTTGTATTTTGCGCAACGCATTTTAATTGATTAAAATCGCCGCCTTTAACCCCAATGGCAATAATGTCAATACGAACATCTTTTCTTTTTCCTGTGACTTCTTTTATGTATGCACAAGGATCCTCTCCGCAGCTTTCACCGCCGTCTGTAATTAAAATAATGTGTTTAAAGGCATTGGAATTAAAATCAGAGTCTAATGCGGATTGTAGTGCGTATGTTAAAGGAGTAGTTCCTAAAGGAAATATCATATCCAGATTTAAATTTATATTCCTTATATTGTTCTTTTTTATTGGAAGAACAAGCCTTGATGCCTGACAAAAATCTGAATTGTTAGAAAAAACATCAAGTATGGACTCTCCGACAGAAAATCCGATAGTACGAAGCCCAACCGGCATATTTGCATCCATTGAACCCAGAACCTTTTTTGCAGCTTCAACTGCAATTACGTACTTTGGCTGTCCGTTAATATTTCCAAGCATACTCACAGAAGCATCAAAAATCACCAGCGTTTCAGTATCTGCAATTGCATTTTCATTTCCAAACGCAAACAAAAATATACACAAAAATATAAAAAACAGCTTCCTCATAGTTGTATTTTAACAAGAAATTCAGTTTTCTGCAAAAAAAGAAGGAACATTAACGTTCCTTCTTTATGTTTTTAACAACCTATGCCTAACATTTTTTTATACCAACTAAAAGCTTCTATATCTGAACCGTTAAAAGTAGCTTTTAAAGCTTGTTTTTTAAGGTAATTTTCAAATTCTTCAGTAAATTTTGAAGTAATAGTATTCTTTTTTTGAACAGAATCAGTTACAGCATTCGACATAGGACACCTCCGTTATTAATCTAATACACATGTTATAAAAAACCTAAAAGGCAAATTTGCTATATACATAAACTATTTTATCATTTTTTTATAAAAATTGCATTCTGCCTAGCACGATAATTCCAGGAAGTCAATAGGCTATTCGATTTGAGTAGTGTAAAATATAATTAAATAAATTGTTTTTTTAATTATAGATTATATAAATTCCGGATTTATTGATAACCATTGATATGATTCTTTTTCTTCTTCTAACGGTTTATCTACAACAAATGTTCCGCCGTATTTGCCGCGCGCAAACGTAATATAACCGTCTTGAGATATAGATATTAAAGCTTTTCTTATGGTATTCGTACTTACATCAAATTTTTTCGATAATTCCAACATTGAGGGTAATTTATCTCCGGAATTATATTCTTTATTAATTAAATCTATTATTTTAGATTCGATTTTTTTATAACTGTAAAATGCAGAACTATTTGCCTGCGCAAAAATCGGATTATCATCTAATGAATCAAATGCAGGAGATAAAGGATTTTGCGCCAATATACAACCGTATCGCCCTCGTCTTGAAATTACAATACCATCTTTAGAAAGCTGTTTTATGCACTCATGAATCGTTTTGACGCTTACATTCAAATCTGAAGCAAGTTCCTCATGCGAAGGAATTTTATCACCTATAGAAAAATTTTTCGCTAAGAGCTTTTTTATATTTTCTGTAATTTTATTAATAAGTGTTTCATTATGTCTGTTATTTAATTTTTTTAATTCTTTATAAGAAATATTCGGTATTGCTTTTAGAACCCAATTGGCACTTTTGCCGCGAACTTGTCTTGATTCCAAAATTCCCTCCGAACACAAGTATTCATAAGCAAGCCTTGTTGTATTCTGTGATATATCGAGGTATTCAGACATTTTTCTAATAGAAGGAAAAGTTTTGTTGATTTTATATTCTTTTCTTAAAATTAAATTTTTAATTGCGACTACAGCTTTTTCTCGCCTTGATACAGACTTAATGAAATTTTCATTAGGATTTGTAAAATTGGAAATCATTGTGCCGAGTCTTTGTTTTGACTTTAAATATCCCTCATCTTCTATATATCTTATGGCATTTTGAACTGTTCCTATACTAACCCCTAAATGGCTTGAAAGTTCGGCTTTAGACGGCAAAATATCATTTTCTTTTATTGTTTTTTTGCTGACAGCAGAAAGAATCCAACTAGTAATCCATTTTTTTACTATGGAGTCCTTTGGTTCGTATGAACATGACATGTCCGGAATTTCCGCCGGAAGTTCCGAAATACTAATTTTTCTTTGTTTTTCAAAAATTTTTGACATAACAATCTCCGATTTCATTTATTATAAGTCAGATTATTATTTTTTTTGTTATCATTTTGATAAAAAATTAATATTTCGTTACTTTAAATAAAAATTCAATTAAACAAGACCTTCCTTAATCGCTTTAACAGCCGCTTGAGTTCTGTCATCAACCAATAATTTTTGGATAATGTTACACACGTGTGCTTTTGCAGTATGTTCACTGATAAAAAGCTCCTTTGCAATATCAAGATTTGATTTTCCGTCAACGACAAGTTTTAGCACTTCATATTCTCTTTGCGTGAGATTCGAGTGAGTATTTCTAAACATGGCTCGATTTGTTTGTTTTTTAGGAATAATCCCTTCCGATTTTTCCCTCAAAAGAGGTACAACTTTCGGATCAATCCACATCGCACCTTCATAAACACTTTTAACAATGTATAACAGCATTTCTTCATCTATATCTTTTATTACATAGGCATAAATTCCCGCAGCCATTGCGTTTGTTATCTCATCAGGATTATTATGCGACGAAAGTACTATTATCTTTGTATCTATATTTTTTTCTTGTAATGCCTTAATAACTTTTAGTCCGGAAATATCAGGCAGCCCAAGGTCCAGAAGCATTATATCCGGTATAACAGCGCAGCATTTGTCAATAGCGTCTTTACCGGATTCTGTTTCTGCAATTATTTCACAGCCTTCAGCATCGTCAAACAGTGTTTTAATACCGGCTCTAATAAGTTTATGGTCTTCTACAAGCATTATTCTGATTGAATTTGTCATATTCGCCTCCGACTATATATTAAAAAAATGATTTAATATATATATCCCTCTTGTTTTATTTTTTAAGAATATTTTTTTTATTTATTTAAAAAAAAATATAATTAAAATTATTAATTTTTTTAAAATTAAAAAGCTTATCAAATTATATATCGAATAGATTTATAACGATAATATTTTATGTATAATACGATTAGATATATAGCGATAATATTAGCCCGAATAAAAAAAAAGATTATAATAGAAATATGGATAATTATAGTTTTTTTATAACAGATGATAATACAACAGGGATATATTCAAATTTAGTTAATGATATATTTCATTCAAAAACCGGAGCATTAAAAGAAGCAATTGAAAAATTTTTATTACCGTCGAAATATTGTGAATATTATAAAAATTTTGATGAAATTAAAATTTTAGATATATGTTACGGCATAGGATACAACACAAAAGCGCTGCTTTTAAATTCCGAAAACAAAAAAGTTAAGATTGATTCCATAGAAATAAACAATGAATTTCCTATACTGTCACCATTTATAAAAGATGGAGTTAATGATACCGAATTAAGCTTTTTTATAATAAAAAGTTTAATTAATTCAGGAATATCAATAGACGAGATAAATCAAAAAATAAATATAATAACGGGAGAAAATTACAAATTTTTTAACCCGAATCATATAGCCTTATTTAAGAGTTTTTATAATAATGTATATAAAACATCCTCCACGGCATATAAAGACGCCTTCTTACATAATATATATTATAGTTATATATCGAATAATAATAATTCAAGCCTAAAAACCAATAAATACGAGGGATGTACTTTAGAGTTTAAAATGGGTGATGCAAGAAAAATTATTCCAACGTTAAATACAAGCTATGATATTATTTTTCTTGATGCTTTTTCTCCCCAAAAAGACCCCACTCTTTGGACTGCTGATTTTTTATCACAAATTGAAAAGCACATGAAACAAAACTCAATTCTAGTTTCTTATTCCAAATCTACTCCTTTTAGGAGTACTCTTTTAAACTTAGGTTTTTACATATCAAAAACATTTATTAAAAATATTGATTCAGGTACTGTTGCTTCAAAAAATAACGATTTAATTTTAACTAATCTAAATGATTTTGATTATGGTCTATATAACACTACCGCCGGTATTCCGTACAGAGATGAAAATCTAAATTTATCCGCTAATGATATTTTATTAAACAGAAATATAGAAATGAAAAAATCTACCCTGCTTTCTCATACTCAATTTTTAAAACTTAATTCAAAATAATATTATCAATATATATCTAATCGATTTAATTATAAAACAGCCAACAAAAATGTTATAGATATATATCGAATAGTATTAAAAAATAAAACAAGAACCTTTGAATATTATCGATATATTTTTAATCGATATAATTTCTCTTATGATTTTAAATATTTATGAATACAACAAACTCCACTGCCGGTAGATGAACAATTTTTTTCAATTTCAGAAGATGTCATATCATAGCAAGCAGGAATTAAACCTCTTTTAGAATCATAAACTACGGCAAAGACATCTTTTCCAATTGTATTAGGTTGTCTTAATCCATTTATATCAAACCACATAGTAATTGTATATACAGAATAACCTGTTACATCAACTCCAAAAATGCTTTTAACCTGTCCTGCTGATGAATCATCAATACTTACAGTTGTTCCGTCGTTTAGTACAAACATTATTGTACTGCTTCCTAATCCCCATGTTCCGGATTGGGAGGTAAAATTACCGCCGCTTAGTTTTTTTATATAACCGTCATACCAGCAGCCTGATGTATAATAACAGACCTTTGTAGTTATTAGAGGTACAAAGTATGTGTTAAACCAGTTTTTCATGCCGGTCATTCCAACTGAACTTATTGTATAATCAAGATCTCCTCCATCGGATTTTATACGAAGCATTGCTTCAGAAAGTGTAGCATAAGCTTTTTTTACTTTGGCTTTTTTTTCAAGTTCTGTATATTGTGCAAAAATTTGAGGAACAGTAATAGCAGCAATAATTCCGATAATAACAAGAGAGATGAGAACTTCGGCAAGCGTAAAAGCTGTTTTTTTGTTTTTATCTGTTTGTATTACTAAACTTGAAAATACCCCCCCCCGTGGCAGATTTTGTGTTTGCCATTATTATTTAGTTATGTTTTCTAATAAGGTTTTGTTATATAAAATTTTTTTTATTTTTAAAATTTATT
>JAJQFK010000282.1:0-5635 GCA_021201175.1 Candidatus Gastranaerophilales bacterium
TATCTTTTATAACAGTATCATAGATAGAATAATCGTCTTTTTTATATACCAAAGTATTATGATAACAACAATATTTTGAAGCAAAAGAAAATAAATTAATATTGCCATTGCATCGTGCCAACTCACCTACTAAAGTTATATCCCCTTGACGAACTCTTTCATCAAAATTTTCTATTTTACATATAATTTTTGCTAAATCGGGAACGCATATTCTACTTTTATACCTATTTAGATTTGTAGAATTTGTTACATCAATAAGAGATATTTTGAGAGCAATTTCAATCATATCATTATTTTTGGGATATTTCATAAGTACATCTTGTATTAATTTATGTTCTTGACCATAATTTGAACTTTCTAATACTTTCTTGTGTCCTTCTTTAATATCATCTGTTGTTACATCTAACATTTTATAGCCTCCTGTTTTTTAAACTGCATATCATAAAGCGTTTTGTATTGCCCACCTTCAATATTCATTAATTCTTCGTGCGTACCAAGTTCTATGAGTTTGCCTTCATTTATTACAGCAATTCTATCTGCGTTTTTGATTGTTGAAAGTCGGTGAGCGATAATAAATACAGTTCTGTCTTTCATTAAGTTGTCCATTGCCTTTTGAACAATTGCTTCTGATTCATTGTCTAATGCTGAAGTTGCTTCGTCAAGTATTACAATCGGGGCGTTTCTTAACATCGCACGAGCAATTGCAACACGTTGTCTTTGTCCACCCGATAGTGTTAGACCACGTTCTCCAAGTTGAGTATCAAGTCCATCAGGCAATTCTTGAATCATATCTTGTAAATGAGCAGATTTTATAGCTTGCATTAATTCTTCCGCAGTTGCTTGAGGATTTCCCATCATAATATTTTCTTTTATTGTTCCCGAATATAAGAAATTATCTTGAAATACCATTGATATATTATGACGAAGTGATGAAAGTGAAAATTCTCTTATATCAACATTATCAATAGTGATTGAGCCTGATTTAATATCGTAAAATCGAGGTATCAAATTTACAAGAGTTGATTTACCGCCACCAGAATTACCGACTATTGCAAGAGTTTCATTTTTATTTATGGTTAAACTTAAATTCTTCAGTACAGGTTGATTTGGTGCATACTCAAACCAAACGTTTTGCAGTTCAATTTTCTCATTTAAACCTTTCATATCTATTGCATTTTTTTTATCCAGTATCGCAGGCTGTAAATCAAAAAGTTCAAAAACCCTACCCATTGCTACAAAAATATTCTGTATCCCTGTAAGTGTATTTCCTAAAGTCTTTACAGGCTTATATAAAAGCAATAATGAAGTTACAAATGATGCAAAACTTCCTGTAGTCATTTTGCCGGAATTAATCAAATATGTTCCGACACCGAGAACCATTGCAATACCAAAAGAAGCTATTAAATACATCAATGGAGACATCCATGCAGTTCTTTTTAACAAAGAAATACCTATGTTGTAACCTTCTAATATTTGTTGTCTAAAATAAAATTTATGTATGTCTTGAAGTCCATAGGCTGCCATAACCTTATTGCCTGCATATGTTTCATTCATATTGGTTGTAATTTTTCCTCCAATGACCATATTTTTATTTGAGGCTTCTTTGATTTTTTTTCTAATTAAAGAAACCGGAATAAAAGCTATACACAATACTAAAATACCAATAAATGCGAGTTGCCAAGAACTATATAACATAACAACAATTAAACCTAATGCACCACAAAGAGCAGTTGTTATTGTTTTAATATTGTCAACAATACCTGCTGATGCAGTAGCAGGATCTCCTAAATATCTTCCTAGAATAATCCCTGATGAGTTTTCGTCAAAAAACTGCGGATGCATATGGATTAATCTATCATACAAATCAAATCTTACATCATTTGTAATATGTGCACTTGTCCAAGCTGATATATAATCATTTAAATACCTCAAAATTCCCTGTATTGCTGCAAAAAGAACAATTCCTATTGGTAAAATGAAAGCCATTTGTAAACTTGATATTTCAAAATGCCACGCCAAAATATCAAAACTTAATGCTGTACCCCCAATAACATAGTCCATATAAGGTTTTAATACAAATGCAGTTACTCCATCCAATAATCCTAATGGAATCGCTATTAAAAATCCTAACAAAATCCTAAACCAATATGGGCGAATATATGGATATATTCTTTTTAATAACCAACTATACTTGAATGAGTTTTGTGCCGTAGTATTGCTTAATTTCATTTTTTACCTTTTATTCAAATGTAAGTTAAATTTTGTTTTAAACTAAATTACTAAAAGCTATTATTTTTTAGGGCGACGCCATTTTTGAGGCAATAATCTACAAAATTATCAAAATTTTGTTTATAGATTTTATTGAATTCTGAATAGTCACACATATCATAATAATATTGAAGAGGTTTTGTTGAATCAAAGTCTTTAAGTTTTATGTGAGGAATTTTATGGTGCATTGCCATTTCTTCCATTCTTTTATCGACACAAATCGGTAATGCCGGTACTCCTGCCAAAATTGCAGCAATATTGCCATGTATCTGTGTACCTATACTAAAATCAACATTTTTAAGCCCTTTAATCCAATCATTAACAGAAAAATAATAGCATCCAGATTTAATTAGAAAGTCTTTAATTAAATTATATTTTATAAAGTAATTATAACCGCTAATTTCTTTAAAAAATTGTGTTTGCATTGTATAGGCTATATCAATATTGTTTTGCTTGAATAAATTATGAAAATAATGGAATATTTTTGTATGTATTTCAATAAAATTTTTATGTGTTTCACAGAGTTCAAGGAAATTTAGATTAAAATTAAAATTTAATTTTTTAATTTGTTTTTCAGGATTATTTATTTGAAAAGCAGGGTTCATATGATAGAAAACAGATGGACAACCTATAATTCTGACATTTTTAATACCGTGTTTATTTAATACATCCTTAGCAAATTCTCCACGTACTCCAATCTCGTTTCTTTCTGCAATTGCACTTAAAGTATAAATCATATCACGAGAAAGAGAAATTTGTCCATTATTGTCATACCTAAACCCCAAACTTATAGGAACAATTTTTATTCCTGTTTTAAGGATATTATCCCAGTAATTTCTGTCCCAATAATGATTGGGAGAAATACAATGAAGAACATTTGTAACAACTGCTTCTGCATTAGTATTCTTAAAATCGTAATTACTGGGTATCCATTGTGCATTAATGTTTTTAGCTAATGAGTCCGACATTAAAAGCATTCCTGTATTTTGTCTATAGTTGTGAGTGAGAAAAACCTCTGCAATTTTTGAAGCTTTCATTTTAATTAAATCAGCAAATTTTAATGGCTTTTGCATATTATAATCGCCGTTATGGAATAAAAGAGTCTTGATTGTTTGGTTTTTAGTTTTTAAGTCCATTCCGTAATCTCCTTTTTTGAAATAGCAAACTTTTTAGCTTTTCTGTCTTTAATATTGCAGTATTTACAAAAATCGGTTCTATGTGTACAAAATTCAGCAATCTCTTCATAAGATATAGCTTTATAAATATCTATATAATCATTTTCAGTAACTTCAAGATTTTGATTAAAATGTTTGTTAAAATAACCAACATAAGGAATAAAAGGACAAGTATAAATTTTCCCATGCCTTAATGTTATTGACTCATTGAACTGATAACAGGAAATATATTGATATCTTGGCACTTTTCCTTTTAAATCAAAAGGATGATGAACGGATAATTTGTCAATATCTTTGCCATAATATTTATTCTCACCGACTGTATGCGGATCAACTTTGCCTACTTCTACGAAACGTTCATATTTTAAACCATATTCTTCGGCTTTTTTATCAATTTTTTGGAAGTCTAATTTAAGAGGATAAGTTGTAACCATTAATGTTACATCATAGTCTTTCATAGCCTGCCATAAATTTCCATTTTCACCTTTTTCAAGCGGTAATAACAAAATGCCGTTCGTAAAGAAAAATATTGTTGAAGTTGGGAATTTTTCTCTTGTAATTCTCATAAAATCTATTAAATAAGGATGTAATGTTGGTTCACCGCCTTGAATTTTGAAAATTCCCATTTCGCCACCCATAAGTTCTGCAAGTCTTGTCATATCTCGCTCAAATTCTTCAATATCCAATAGATATTTATCGGCAATAGGAGCAAAGTGATCACAACATTGACAATTCAAATTACAATAATCTGCAATATTAACTTCAAGCCAGAAATTTTCCTTACATCTAGGTGTCATTTTGTATGGAATGGTTCTTTTATTCCATTCGGACATAAAATAGAGTTCTTTAAAACCATATTTTTGTAACTGATTATATGTCCAGTTACACATGTAATCTTCATTGCTCACTATAACACAGGTATCATTTGTAACCTTTTTGCGTTTATGAAAAGCTTTCTTGACAGCAACTTTATTTTTTGCCTGCTCTAACGTATAAACAGGTTTTGGTAAATTTTCAACAACTTGATTACCATAATCTACTAAAAAGCCTTCTACAAAGATATTGCAGGAATTTAAAAATTTTTCAATTAAAATTTGAGGTTCTTTTCTGTCATATATAAAGATATGTTTATGTTTTCCACAAAATTTAACCATATCTTCAACTTGTATAATGTTTGGATTATCTTGATTAGCCATTTATTTTTCCTCTTAATTTAATAGTTTGTATCTTTTCTAGGACTTCTTCTATAATTTGATTCTCATTTTTATAGAGATTAACATCATATTCGTATATTCGGTCTTTATTCACGTTAGGTAATTTTTTTATAGAATAGCCACTTAAAACTTTATCTGATTTTAGTCTTTTAAACCCTGGTCTGCTTGGAAAATCTGTATAAAATGCGAATAATGGCACATCATTTTGAGACAAGCATTCCAAAAAGCCGCTTCTCATACCAATTATTGCAACTGCATATTTTGACAATTCAATAGCTTCCTCATAGGTTAGGAAAGCTGAGGTTGCATCCATAGGGAGATTTCTAAAATCCATTGAGTTACAAAATACTTCATATCCTTTTGCCTTAAAACTTTTACATAAAATATCCCAAAAATCTTTTTCCATTGGTTCATTTGACAATGTTTCGGGAGATATAAAAATAAATTTATTATTTAGTATATATTTAGTAATTTTTTCAGCCTTTTGTTTGGCACTCTCGCTAGTTTGATATTTTTTAATGTCATTATTTAATTTAAGATGTTCTCTTAGACATTCATAATAATGGGCATAATTGTCTCTAATCTTGTTTTCAACTTCAACAAAATATTTTTCATTTGTAGGAACAAATATTTGTTTATTCTTATATTTAAAATCTACAACAGGAACTCCTCTTGATACAAGGGGAACATTAACTCTTTTTATGTAAGCCATCGGAACGTTAGGGAAAAACATTTTACAAATATTCAAATGATATTTTGCAGTAAAAATAAGTATAAATTTAGAAGATTTATTATTATGCAACCATTGTGCAAAATGGTGCATAAGTAAGAAGAATTCGCCGCTTCTTGATAAAAATATGTAATAATCCTTATATTCAGGATATTTTTCAAGAACATCCATTAAAAAATTATTTAGAAATTCTTTATTTATATTTTTTGTCCATACAGGTAGAAATAAAAAATAATATAGTTTATATG
>JAJQFK010000282.1:5645-6208 GCA_021201175.1 Candidatus Gastranaerophilales bacterium
TAAATAAAGAGAATCCAAACATTTGAAATTTAAAAGTTTTATTGCAAATATCAATTTTTTTATAAAATAACCCTGCCAAATATTTAGTTTTTAT
Organism: Candidatus Gastranaerophilales bacterium; assembly: GCA_021201175.1. Lineage (GTDB taxonomy): Bacteria > Cyanobacteriota > Vampirovibrionia > Gastranaerophilales > Gastranaerophilaceae > Avigastranaerophilus. The sequence continues at coordinate 5,740 of JAJQFK010000282.1, forward strand.
AAAGCATTCTTCCTTATCGGTACTTTTTTCATATAATGTTATTCCAAAACATTTAACATTGATTTTTCTTTTTTGTTTATTTATTTTTAATATTTTATCAAATGTCATTTATCTTCCTTTTTGCATTAAAACAAAATCCGTCTAACGCCCATAATTTCTTTCCAAAAATCTAAGCTATTGAATTTTATTTTTATTTTTTCAAATAATTTCAATTTATTCTCCTTATAAAAGTGCAGCTGTTATTACAGTAATAGAAGTCGTTTTTTTATCACCTGTGCTGTTTGTTACATATGACTCTAAACTCGTCTTGTTATCAAAGATTAGTTTGATTTTTTCTTTGTTTTCTTTAATACAATTTAATAAATTATCTATATTATCAAAATCTTTAGCATGTGGTTTCAATTCAAAAGCGTAAGTTGAATCATCAACCATGCCGCCGACATCCTTTATGTTTGAACTAAGTAAATTG
>JAJQFK010000175.1 GCA_021201175.1 Candidatus Gastranaerophilales bacterium
CTTATATTTATATGTTTTTTTGTTATTTACTCCACGCTCGCAGAGTTTTGTCTTTGTAAATTCCTGTTGCTTAAATAACAACGTCATTGCGAGAAAATCTTTGATTTTCGCGGCAATCTCTGGATTGCTTCGCTTCACTCTTTCACAAATTTCGCTTCTTGGATTTACTCCACGCTCGCAGAGTTTTGTCTTCGGAACTCCGTTCCTGCCGACGCAATCTGCTCGCTATCCGGATTTCATCCGTCTGTAAATCCGCTTCTTGAAATTTGTTGTCTCTCGGGCAAGTGTTTCGCTTCACTATCGTTGCCGCTCAACTTTGCCCTCACTTACTCGAGTTCCGCTTCGCTTCACTCTTTCACAAATTTCGCTATATCTTTTGGATTTGTTTGTACTCCAGTTCAACAGGTGTTTCACGTCCGAAGATGGAAACCATTGCACGGAGCTTTGATTTATCAGGATATACTTCTGTTATATCCCCGATAAATTCCGAGAAAGGTCCTGATATAATTCTAACCTTATCTCCTGCTGCCACATCAAGTTCAACTTTACTAACTTGATTCTGGTTTTTATGAATGATTTTCTTTATTTCACTATCTTTTGCAGGTATCGGTTTTTTGCTTGAACCCACAAACTTTGTAACTCCTGCCGTATGCCTTACTACATACCAGGAATCATCATCCATAATCATTTCAACGAGAACATATCCGGGGAAGATTTTTTCTTCTCTATCTGTCTTTTTCCCGTCTTTCATTTTTGTTACTGTCTTTTGCGGAACTTCTATTCTAAATATTTTGTCCGCCATATTCATATATTCAATACGTTTTTCAAGATTTACTTTTACCTTGTTTTCATGACCGGAATATGTGTGTACTATATACCACCTTTTTTGTGGTGCTTTCGGTTGATTTACAGATTCTTTAAAATCAGAATCCTTTTTCTCAAGAATTTCTTCTTTTTTGGAAGGGGTTTCTTCTTCTTTTACTATCCCTTCCTGCCCGAGTTCCATATCCGCAAGATGTTCCACTATTTCATTCTTATCTTTTGTCATTAGATTTTTATTCCTATTTTTCACTCATTTTACTTTATTAAATTAAAGAGCTGTAATATTGCCTTAAAAATTATATCCAACCCGTATATATATATAGTAAAAGCGATTACAATAACAAGCACAATTATTGTCTGTGATACTACTTGTTTTTTCTCCGGCCATGTGATTTTACCCCATTCCGATTTTACGCCTTTAAAATATTCAGTGAATTTATCCATTTCTTCCCTTTTTTATAATTCGCGCCCTGAAGGACTTGAACCCTCGACATCCGGTTTTGGAGACCGACGTTCTACCAACTGAACTAAGGACGCTTATTATAAATTCCTTATTTCGTTTCTTTATGTAATGTATGTCTTTGGCAGAACGGGCAGTATTTGTTTAATTCCATTCTTTCTTTTATATTCTTTTTGTTCTTTACGGTTGTGTAGTTTCTTCTTTTACATTCTTCACAAGCTAAAACTACCATTCTGTCGTTTTTTCCTTTGATTCCCATTGTGTCACCTTTTCTTGTCAAATTTTATTACAATACAAAATTATAGAATACAACTTCTTCCCTTATATTCTATCTCTTTTTCGTAAAGTCTTTTATTATATAATATCTTAAACATATTTTTTTTCAAACATTTAATTTACAATTTCGTAATATTTTGCCTTAATATGTGTTCGAGAATATTTCGGGACAATTTTTATTTACCTTTATTTGCTCTTTATCTTATAATAAAATGGGATAGAAAACATGTTAAAATTAATCATAACAATAACAACTATTTTAATTTTCGGGAGTTATCATCTGCCGGTTTTGGCAAGTGATAATTCTATTCCGATACGTGTAGGTATCAGCGATACAAAATTTAGTACATACTTGTTTGATTCTATAGAATTTAATGATGTTTCGGGGCTTAATGTTATGGATTCCGCTACCGGATATACAGTGCCCTTAAAGGGAGAAGAAAAGGTTATAAAAGTAACATCTGAAAATAACTTATTCAGAATTTATGTAAATGATGAACTTGTTGCAAGAAATTTAACGGGTCCGGTATTAGTGCGCGCAAAAGAAGGCAATGCAATATCAATTGCAGGACTTAAACGAAAAGGCAAACAGGCTTTGTATAGAGGATATATAGAATTAACAAGAAGCAGTAAAGATTGCTCTAAATTTTCTGTTGTTAATGTTTTAAGCCTTAAAAATTACTTAAGAGGGGTTGTTCCGAACGAAATGCCGGTAAAATTCGGGCTTGAAGCATTGAAAGCACAAACCGTAGCTGCCCGTAACTATGCGATTGCCCCGAGAATAAAGGCATATCAAGAATTTGATTTGTGTGACTCCGTTGCTTGTCAGGTGTATTTTGGTGCAAACACAGAGGATTCTCTTTCGGACGAAGCAGTTGAGCAGACAAACGGAATAATAGCAATTGATAATGAAGATAAACCTATTCTCGCGCTCTATAGTTCTACGGCGGGAGGATACACGGAAAGTTATAAATATGCCTTTTCAGACCCTGAAACAAAGGCATTTCCCTCAAAGGATATTCATTATTTATCCGCGACTCCTGATAAACCGGAATTTGAGTTATTAAATAACGAAAAATCAGCAGAAAAATTTTATACATCACAACCTGAATCTTTTGATGACATGTCGCCATATTACAGATGGTCAAAAGAATGGTCAAAAGATGAACTGGAGGAGGTTCTCTCTAAAACTCTTATTTCACAGTCTAAAACCGGATTTGTCAGCCCTCAGCTATTTTCTAAAGAAGACTTTGGAAAACTTCAATCTATAAATGTATTGGAACGCGGTAATTCCGGAAAAATAATCAAACTGCAAATAAAAACAGATAAAAATACCTACATTGTATCAAAGGAACTTGTTATAAGACGTTGTTTTCAAAAGAACGGAATTTCTCTGCCAAGTGCCAATTTTGTGATTACTTTAATTGATTCCGAAAAACCGGTTTATAAATTTTCAGGCGGGGGCTTCGGGCATGGAGTCGGGCTTAGTCAGTGGGGCGCCGGCAAAATGTCTTATTTGGGTTTTATGTTCGATGAAATATTAATGCACTATTACAAAGGAATAAAACTTGCCACTATCCCTGTCAGAGTCGCAGGAAACAGTAAAGTTATCGAAAAAATTTTTTATACGGAACACGAGAAAGCCAAAGTCTGTATTCTTAATAAATCCGGTCTTTCAAAAATGAAAATATTAGTAAACGGTAAAGGTATTAATGTAAAATTAAAAGATGATAAAACATTTGTTGATATATCCCGATATTTAAACAAAGGAGTTAATAAAATAACTTATTTAATTCTTGATGATACAATTTATTCTAAGTATGTTGAAGCTTATATTATAGTCAGGGAGTCTGATAATGAATAAAGAACCGTCATTATTAAAAGCTGCCTGGTTAATTGCATTTGTGATAATAATTTCTAAATTTGTCGGTTTTTTGCGTGATATCTGTATAGCAAATTATTATGGCGCCGGACTCGTATCCGATGCATATTTTTATGCATATCAAATCCCTTCTCTTGCAATTATACTAATGGGAGGGGTAGGCGGTCCTTTTCACAGTGCGACGGTGAGCGTTTTTGCAAAGCTTATAAATCCTGATGATAAAATGCCGTCGGAAAAAGTTAATAAACTCTTTAATACGTTTTTAACTTCTTCTTTCATATTATTTTTGCTGCTTGCCGTAATAATATTCGTATTCTCCGATAATATTATGGGATTTATTATTCATTCCAATAATATGCAGCTTGTAAGTCTTGCGGGCAATCACCTTAGAATAATGACTCCTGTAATCTTAATCGGGGGAATAATCGGCATATACTACGGACTTTTAATAACCTATAAGTGCTTTTTACTTCCTAATATTTCTCCAACGTTAGTAAGTTTAAGTATTATTATAATTATTGCATTTTCAAAAGGTGATAAGTTCGGTACTTTGCTTGCTATTGCAACTACAATCGGCGCAATATTACAATTTTTGGTTCAGGTGCCGGCTGTAAAAAAATTAGGATTCAAAATTAAACCAAATTTAAATATTAAGAATAATCCGGAATTTAAAAATCTTATAGAACTTGTTTTCCCCGCTGCATTGAGTTCAACAATAGGTCAAATTTATGTCTATGTTGATATGTTTTTTGCTTCTCAACTCAGAGAAGGCGCATGGACTGCTATAGGTTATGCAAACAGAATTTTTCAATTCCCTGTAGGAATCCTTGTTACAGCCTTTTTAGTTCCGCTATTTCCTATATTTTCTAAGCTTATAGGAGAAAAGAAGTTTGATGATGTTAAATATTATTTCCGAAAAGGGGTAGGACTTCTGAATTTTGTCGCACTCCCTGTAATGTTTATAATAATTTTACTTGCTTATGACGTTGTGCAAATTGTTCTTCAAAGGGGAGAATTTGATGCTTCGGCTACATTTATGGTATCGCAGGCTTTAATATTTTTATCTCTTGCTATAATCCCTTATGTGTTTAGAGATTCAGTTACAAGAATCTTTTATTCTTTTAATGATTCTAAAACCCCCTTTTTAGTTGCTTTTTCATCGGTCATTTTAAAATTTATTTTAAACAGCCTGTTTATAGACAAACTTGGAATCGCGGCAATAACACTCTCAACCTCACTTGTTACATTGTTTAATGCCGCACTTTTAGGCTGTATACTCCTGAAAAAAATCAACCTCGGATATAAAACTTATTTTATAAACTTACTAAAGATGTTTATTGCCGGTGTCCTTGCATTTTCAATAAACTTTATAATTCATAAATATTGGATAATCCCGCCGGAAAGTTGGATAATGCTTGTAGTTAAAACTTTTATAATTTTTGTATTATGTATAGTGCTTTATATTTTGTTTGCTATTGCACTAAAAATAGAATATGCAGGTGAATTAATTGAACGGACAAAAAACTATATTAGACAAAAATTCATACATTAGTGAATTAAATAAAATACTAAAAAATGGCGGAGTTATTGCCTTTGTAACTGATACAGTCTGGGGAATAGGCTGCCTTCCTTCTTCCAAAAAAGGAGTAGAAAAAATATACGAAATAAAGGGCAGAGATAAAACAAAACCTTTAATTTTGATGTCTGACAAAAAAGAAAATCTTATTCCGTATCTTAATAATATTTCAAAGTCAGCTATAACTTTAATGGATAAGTATTTCCCCGGAGCTCTTACAATTGTGAATGAAAAATCAAATCTAACTCCGGATTATATTACCTCCGGAAAAAATACTGTAGGAATAAGAGTTCCCGATAATATATTTTTCCAAAAATTATGTTCTGTAATAGAAGGGCATGTACTTGCCACAACAAGTGCAAATTTGTCAAATTATCCATCATCAAAAAATTATGAACAGACTGTTAATTCTATCGGTTCTATGGTGGATATTGTTTTTGAGGATTACGGCAATTGTGCAAAAGGTATAGAATCAACTGTTGTTTTAACAGAAAATGATTCATGTAAAATTTTGCGGCAGGGCTGTGTTATTCTTCCTGAAATAATATAATTCCATCCGGATTATATAATTTTGTAAATTATTTAGCAATATTTAACTTATACTTTAAAATTATTAATATGGTTATTAATCAATTAAATGAATTTAAGAAGAAAAAGTTTTGGATAAGTACTACCGGTTACAGAATATTAATTATACTTAGAGCTTTAATTGAGGGTGAAAAGTCTTTAGAAGAACTTATTGATATTTTGCAGAATGATTCTTTTGTAAATAAAGCTATTTCAAAAGATACTGTAAGACTTACATTAAATACATTAAAATCAGCAGGATATAAATTTTCAAGACCGTGTAAAACAAATAATTTTAAGTATAAATTGTTATATAATCCCTTTGCTCTTAATATAAGCAATGAAGAAATTAAGGCACTTATAATATTGCGCGAAAGACTTTCAGAAGAATTATCATGGCAAGATGTTCTTAAAATTAATGATTTATATGAAAAATTTACTTCTTTATCAAATAATCAGGAATTTAAAAATAAAATTAACACTTCACAACCGTTAAATAATATTGATAAATCTATTTTAATAGAAATTAGTAATCCTAAATTAAAGGGAAAAAAAATTCAAATAAAATATTTATCTC
>JAJQFK010000107.1 GCA_021201175.1 Candidatus Gastranaerophilales bacterium
TTATACAAATCCTCTGATGATTGATATAAAAGAAACATACGAAAGAAATAATTTAAAGAATGCATTGCTGCAACTTGCCCAAAAATACAAAAAAATAGAACCTTCTGTATATGTTTGGGATTATACTACCGGCTCTTATGTTGATATAAATGCCGATACGGCTTATTCTGCCGCGAGTATTATTAAACTGCCTGTTCTTATTGAAATGTTTAGAGAAATTGAACAGGGGAAATTTAGTCTGGATGATAAAATGGTTTTGGAGGATTATTATCGTGCGCCGGGTTCCGGGAAACTTCAATATTCTCAAGGCGGTATAGCTCATTCTATGGACTATCTTGCAAAAATAATGATAGAAAACTCCGATAATTCATCTACAAATATGATAATTTCAAAAATGGGCGGAATGCCTCAAGTAAATAGAGCCATAAAGAAATGGGGATTAAAAACAACGCATTTATCTGCATGGCTTCCGGATATGGGCGGTACTAACCTGACAACAGCGCGTGAATTGGCTAAAATGCTTTATAATATTGATACTACCAGTATATTAACACGCGAGTCTAAACTTCATATATCAGAATATCTTTCTCATGTAAAGAATAACAGACTTCTTCAAGCCGGACTTCCCTCTAATGCCATATTACTGCATAAAACAGGAGATATAGGTTATGTTCTGGGAGATGCCGGAATTGTTAAAACTCCTTCGGGCAAAAAGTATATTGTCGCTATCCTTGCTAAAAGACCTTACAATAATAAGCAGGGTAAAGATTTTATTGTTGAAGCTTCAAAATTAATATACAATAATTTAGCTTATTAACTTATCCGAAAAATGCAATAGACACCGGATTAAGACTGCTCTATATTTCGTTACTTTCAAACAGAATCATTAATTTGAATGATAACAAACTATTCTTAATTTTATATACTAAATCTTGGATAAAGTTTGCAAATATTACATTGTTTTTTGCATTCTTTACAGTTGTTTGAATATTTTAAAAAAGCAAAAAACAGATTACTTATTTGGAGCATTATGGGAAAAGTTAATACAAAAAAAGTTTATATTCAAGAACAAACTCCTGATTTAAAGATTGTTGAGGAGAAAAAAACAAAACCCTACAATGATATTGATTTAAAAAACTGGAAGAATTATTCGCATATAAAAACCGATACCTGGTGGGAATTTCAGTCGAGAGATAATTCTCATGGTCATTCTAATGAATATCACGGCAACTATATACCGCAAATAGCCAGTCAGCTTTATGAAAGATTTACAAAAAAAGGTGATATTGTTCTGGATTTATTTTTAGGTTCGGGAACATCGGCAATAGAAGCTTTAAATATGGACAGAAGATGTATCGGGGTTGAACTTAAACCGGAGCAAACGGAAATAGTAAAAAATAAATTTTCGCCAAAAGAACTTGTTACCGATGTAAATTTGATTTGTGCAGACAGCGCAGATTCCGGGGTTATAGAAAAAGTTCAGGCAAGATTGGATATTATGAGGAGAGATAAAGCTCAATTTCTCATACTACACCCGCCGTATGATGATATTATCAAATTTTCCGATATGAAAGAAGATTTATCTAATTGTGAATCTACAGAAGAATTTTATGAATTGTTTAAAAAAGTTGCAAAAAACGGGTTTGATTTATTAGAAAAAGGACGTTTCGCCGCATTAATTATCGGGGATAAATATGCAAACGGAGAAATTGTTCCTTTAGGTGCAGATTGTGCTGCAAAAATGCGCGAAATAGGGTTTAAAATGAAAGCTGTTATTGTTAAGAACATGGAGGGCAATGAGCGTGCGAAGGGGAAAACTGCAAATCTTTGGCGGTATCGCGCATTAAATGGCGGTTTTTATATTTTTAAACATGAGTATATATATATATTTCAAAAAGTATAAATAAATCCCCGCGGTTTAATACCGGAATTACGAAAAAGGAGAACAGTATGAGGAAATTAACATATTTAGGGCATAGTGCTTTTTTTATAGAAAAGGACTGGCACGGAATATTAATTGACCCGTTTATAACCGGAAACCCTATGGCGAATTTTGATTATAAGAAAAAACGCATAACTCATATAATCGTTACACATGCTCACTTAGACCATCTCGGCGATGCAATAGCAATATCAAAACATTCCGGCGCCGTAATAGTTGCTGTATTTGAACTTGCAAATTATTGTATGGAAAAAGGTGCTAAAGCTATAGGTGTTAATATTGGCGGAAAACTTAAATTTGACTGGGGAACTGTTAGATTTCTTCCGGCGGTTCATTCAAGTTCTAATCCGGATTTACCTTATGGCGGACTTGCCGCAAGTGTTTTATTTGATATAGAAGGTACTACAATATATCATGCCGGAGATACTTCTTTAATGAGCGATTTTTCACTAATCGGAGAAATTTATAATCCATACTATGCGCTGTTGCCGGTAGGCGGATATTATACAATGGATATAGAAGAAGCTGCTATTGCGGCAAAAATGCTTTTTGCAATGGAAATTATACCTATTCATTACAATACGTTTCCTAACATAAAAGCAGATATACATAAATTTAGTGATTTAATAGAATCGCAGGGACAAAAGTGTCTGCCGCTAAAAGTAAATGAATATGTTGAACTGTAATAGAGAAAAATCTATAGCTGCTATGGTGGTTCCTACGGGAACGGGAGCTTCAATAGGCGGATTCGCCGGTGATGCTTCTTTATTAGCCCGAATGATTGCCGAACAAATCAGATTGATAGTTAATCCAAACATTGTGAATGCTGCTTGTTTTTCCGGAATTACCGATAATATGCTGTATACAGAAGGTTGGAGCCTATCTGAATTTTTTAAAGATAAATTATTTTTGATTCCTTCAAAAAATAACAAAATAGGAATAATTTTTGATAAAGACATTTCACAAGGGATTCTAAATGTACACATAAATACTATAAATGCCGTAAAAACAGTATACGGATTAAACCTTGCAGGATATGAAATAACAGAAGAATCTTGCGGTGTAAGGTTTTATAATACAAAATCCGGTATATCATCCGGCACTGTTATGAATAATAAAACACTTGTAAATGCAGGAAAAAAGCTTATAGATAAAGGGGCGCAGGTCATTGCGGTTGTATGCAGATTTGAAGAACCGCCGGAGGATAATTATAAATACGGTTCCGGTGTGGATATAGTAGGCGGTGTTGAAGCTGTAATTTCGCATTATTTAACACGTGAATTAATGGTTCCCGTAGTTCATGCTCCTGCATTTGAAGATATAACCATTACAAAAGAAATAGTTGATTCAAGAGCTGCCGCTGAATATATAACTCCGACTTTTTTACCTTGTCTTTTAATTGCGCTTAAAAATGCCCCGTTATTTTCTGTTAAAAAAGTGGAACAATATATAAGTACGGATAATGTCAAAGCTTTGATTATGCCTTTTAATACATTGGGGTCATCAATCGTTCTTGACGCTCTGGAGCGGAATATTAAAGTAATTGCCGTTAAAGAAAATTCATCAGTTTTGAACATTACAAAACATATTATTAAAAAAAATGATATAATTGAAACAGATACGTATAAAACTTGTATACAAATATTAAAGGAATTATAAAATGAAAAATCGCAAATCCGGATTTACATTGAGTGAAGTATTGATATCTTTTGCAATCATAGGAGTAATTATAGCTTTCACTATGCCTGCATTTAAAACCGCTAAAGCTTCCTATGCCGCAACAGGATATTTTGCATACAAAAACCTTCAATCTATGGTAATAAACTTATTCTCAGAAGACTTACTTTCAGAGAACGGCGGTTCTTCAGATGATTTAACACAAGATTATTCACCCTTGATAAGGTGTGCTTATACGTATAAGTCTTCTTCAAGCGCGACAGCAAATGACTCTATAGGATATAAATACCTTTTAAGACCGGATGAGGTTGGAGATCCTAATAATGATATGGTATATATTTGCCCCGGATATGAGGACGATGATTTATTAAATGATACAGATAAATATGAAACTTTTTTTGATACTTCCGTTAATACAAAAACCGATGTCAGTAATACTGCAACTGTTCCGGAGAGTACAAGTATGTTTTGCCGCAGTTTAGCTGAAATGGCAAATACCGTACAATCAGATTGTAGCAGCTTATATAGCATAAGTAATTCTTCATATATGATTTCAAACTTTGAGCCGGATGAAAGTACTCCCAATATTATAACAACTAACGGATATAGATTTTTTATTGCTCCGTTCAACAAAAATAGTGATTATGGCTGGACAGTGGCTATTGATTTAAATGGAAAGGATAAAAAACCTAATAAGTTAGATACCGGAAATACCAGTGGTAATATACCGCCGGATACTGTTCAATTCGCTGTATTTTCATCAGGGCAAATATTCCCGCTCGGGGTTTTAGCTGATGGTTTTTACTATACTTCCACCAAGCGTACAATAAGATATATTAATGCCGCAATTAAGGTATCGCAAAGTGACAGTACGGACGAGAATCTGGCACGCGGGAAAGTGTATCTTGATGGTACTGATTATTCAACTACTCCTGTAACTATGGATTATAGAACTGCATATTGTACGTCAAAACAAGCAAGTGAATACTCTGAATATTCTTCCTATTGCAACAGCAGTGTTAGCGAAGTATGTCCCGGAGGCGGAGGAGAAGATACTTACGACAGTTGTACCTTAGATTTGATAAAACCGCTATTCAGGTATGGATTATAACTTTAACAAAAGTTTGTTCTGATAAGATTTCACAGTTGTATACTAAAAAGCGTTGCGGGTTAAGAATTTTGTAAATCCGGAATAAAAATTCTGCCGCATGCCGGCTGAAAGATATATTGTATAATTATGTAATTGTTCGGAAAAATTTTCCCGAACAAATTTTCTTGGACATTGTAAGTTATATGTATTTATTGTAAAGTTATAATAAGTTTTTCATTATAACTAACAAAAAATCTTATTAGCGGATTTAAAATAAATGAGGAATAGTAAAAGACATAAAGGATAGATTTATGAATATTCAGAAAACACAAACAAATCCAAAATCGCATTCCGTTGTTGTGGATGCATATGCCGGCGGTCTTGTTGCCGCAGGATTACAGAGGATTTTTCTTCCTGCCGAATCTAAAGACGCATTAAAAATTGCAAGAGTCAAAGAAGATGCATTTGTTAAAACGGCAGTTGAAAACGCAAAAAACATTGCTAAAACACAAGCTGAAAATAAAGCCGGAGAATCCGCCTTTAAAATTAAAACAACGCTCTATGAGCCAAATTTAGAGCAGATAGCTGAAAATTCAAAAAATCTTTTTAATTCTATGAAGGAAAAAGCTATTCCTATTAAAAAGAATCTTGCAAAGACGTTTTTTGCAACAGCAGCAGCTATTGCTATAGGCGAAATTGCACTTAATGCATTTGCAAAAAAATCTGCAAATCAGCGTGTAAATGAAAAATAATTTAAAGCAATTTACAAAAATAAATAACTACTTAAAAAACAGAAAATTATATTTTCTGTTTTTTTTTATAAATCCCCCTTTTGTTCTTACATCCGGATAATAAAATAAACATAAAATTCAGCTATATTTTAAATATGATAAATATGCAATGGTATGAAACATTAAATAAACCTTTTTTGAATCCGCCGGAATGGCTGTTTGCGCCGGTATGGATATTCTTATATATAACAATTGCAATATCTTTTATTTTATTTATAAAAGACGGAATGAACCGAAAGAAAATTATTCCGCTTATATTTTTTATAATTCAGCTTGCACTTAATATTATTTGGACACCGGTATTTTTCGGAATGGAAAATATTATAGGCGGTCTTATTATTTTAGTATTTTTATGGATATTCTTGCTTTTAACAATTATAACTTTCTTTAGATTCTCAAAAGCCGCATCTTTATTGCTTATTCCATATATAATTTGGAGCAGTTTCGCATTTTATCTCAATTTCGGTATTCTTGTATTAAATTAGAACTGTACATTAGACTCTGCATTTTTTGCAAACTAACGGAAAATAAAAATATCAATAATGTAAGATTAAAAAAAGTTGAAATTTTATAATTCATAATATATACTTTTATTAAGTATAGTTATTTTTTAGTAGATAAAAAGTAATAATACGGGAATAAGAATAACAGAATTGTA
>JAJQFK010000141.1 GCA_021201175.1 Candidatus Gastranaerophilales bacterium
TTCTTATATTAGGAACTCTGTCATTAGGTAATTTAGCAATATTAATATTACCAATCATAACTGTTCCGGAGGTGGGTATTTCCTCGCGGTATAGGAGTTTCATTAATGTAGATTTACCGGCACCGGAGGGTCCCGTTAAAAATACAAACTCACTCGACATTATATCTAAATTAATGTTTTGAAGGGCAAATATATCTTTATATTGTTTATAAACATTTCTTAATTGTATCATTTAATAAGTCCCGCTATTTTTTTTGTAAGTTTTTCTGAATTAAGTTCATAAAAAGCTAATAACTCTTTTGCATTACCGCTTTGTCCAAACTCGTCATTAGTACCTAATCTTGTAACTTTAACCGGATAATTTTCACTCAAAGCCTCGCAAACAGCACTTCCAAGCCCGCCTATAATTGAATGATTTTCTATTGTAACAACTCGATTGGTTTTTTTTGCAGATTCTGCAATAGTTTGAATATCCAAAGGTTTTACAACCGGAACATTAATTACTTCAGCAGATATTCCCTGTGTTAATAATATTTTAGCACAATCTAAAGTTTCAACCAGAGTTTCACCGTTAGTAATAAGTGTAATATCGGTTCCCTCTTGCATAATAACAGCTTTATTCAAGTTAAATTTGTATGTAGAATCAAAAATATCAGGTAAACTCGTTCTTGCTATTCTAATATAAACAGGTCCTTTATGGATTGCCGCAAACTTAACAGCCTGCTCCGTTTCAACTGCATCCGCAGGAACAATTACAATCATATTCGGAATACTTCTCATTAAAGAAATATCCTCTAAAGCCTGATGACTTGCCCCATCTTCTCCTACAGTAACCCCGGCATGTGTTGCTGCTATTTTTACATTGAGATTAGAATAACAGATAGTATTCCTTATTTGTTCCCAGGCTCTGCCTGTTGCAAACATTGCAAATGTGGAAACAAACGGGATTTTCCCCGTACACGCAAGACCCGCAGCGGTTGTCATTAAATCCTGCTCTGCAATACCTGCATTAAAAAATCTTTCGGGATATACTTTTGCAAATTGCTGCGTTTGTGTGGAACAAGACAAATCCGCATCTAACACAACTATTTGTTTATTACTTGCGCCAAGTTCAACCAACGTCTTTCCGTATACACTTCTTACTGATTTACATTCTCTTGTCATTATTATATTACCTGTCTAATTCTTCTAAAGCTTTTTGAAGTTCTATTTTCCCCGGGGCTTTACCATGCCATGCCGGATTATTTTCCATAAAAGATACCCCTTTTCCTTTTATTGTATCCGCTATTATAACAAAAGGTTTATCAGATTTCTTTGAAAATTCTATTGCATCATAAATCTGTTTAAAATCATGTCCGTCTATTTCAATTGTATTCCAGCCAAAAGCCTTAAATTTAGCATTAACATCACCTATAGACTTAACATTTTCAGTAGAACCGTCAATTTGCAGTTTATTTCTGTCTACTATTGCAGTTATATTATTTAATTTGTTATGAGCAGCATTCATAGCAGCTTCCCATACACTGCCTTCTTCAAGTTCGCCATCTCCCATAAATACAAATACTCTGCTTTGAAGTTTATTAAGCCTCAATCCCAATGCCATACCGCAGGCGATTGAAAGCCCCTGACCTAAAGAACCGGTTGAAACTTCAATACCTTTCAATTTCCCCGAAGCCGGATGTCCCTGTAATCTTGAGCCGAATTTACGAAATGTCATTAATTCTTTTTCGTCAAAGTAACCGCAATGCGCCATTACAGCATATAATGCCGCCGAAGCATGACCTTTTGAAAGAATAAATCGGTCACGATTTTCATAGTCAGGATTTATTTCGCCCTCCGGATAATGTTTCATACATTTTGTATATAAAACATTTAAAATATCTACACAGGAAAGCGAACCTCCGGGATGACCCGATTTTGCATTATAAATCATAGTTAAGATTTCTTTTCTTAACTTTTTTGACACTTCTTTCAAAGTTTCTGTTTCAGGTTCAAATTTTTTATTAATCATTTAATTTTTTTCCTTGTATGCTTCTATTATAACTTTAAATAAAAAAGACGGTAAAGTCTTATAAATTCTTCTGAATCTTTGAGGTTGATTAATTGTTCTGTAAAGCCACTCGCAGCCGAATTTTCTAAATATTAAAGGCGCCCGTTCAACTTCTCCCGCCCAAATATCGAAAGAACCGCCTACTCCTATAAACACTGTATTTTTCATTTCCTGCATACATTCTTTTATAAAAAACTCTTGTTTCGGCGCTCCCATTGCTGCAAGAACAAAATTTGCATTGGAATTTTTTAGATTATTTATTATTTCTTGCTTATTATTATCGTCGAAATATCCATTGTGACTGTATACAATATTTAAATTAGCATATTCTGATTTTAAATTTTTACACGCTTTATTAATAACATCTTCTTTTGCGCCTACCATTGCTATTGATAAATTTTGTTCGCAGCATTCTGCAATAACAGATTTTGCAAGTTCAATTCCGGGAATTTGTTCCTGTTTGATTCCCTTTAATTTTAATGCTAATTTTATTCCGGAACCGTCAGGAACTATTAAATCCGCATTTTTTATAATTTCAGAATATGCCGGTTCATTTTGCGCCATAGCGATTATTTCAGGATTAATAGTTATAATGTGCATACTTCTTTTACTTTTGATTGATTCAATTATTAATGATATTGAATCCTTAAAAGTAATTAAATCAACTTCATATCCTAAAACTTTTTTTGTAGTTCTTTCCATAAATATTATTTATTCTTTTGATTCAGATTCAGTTATGTTTTCAGAAGTATCAGAATCTTCAACTATATCAACATCAGTTTCTTGATTAACAGTTTCTTCTACAATTTCATCATCGGATTCTTGTTCGGAACTCTCATTAGAAACCTCAACAGCAGAATTTACATCTTCCGGTTCTTCAATAATTTTTTCTTCCTCATCTTGAAGTTTTTTTCTGAGTTCTTCAAGTTCTTCCTCTGTCTTTGCCCTTACAATCGGGATATTTAACATTAAAGCAACTGCATCGCCTTCATTTTTAAGCCCGATTTCAAGTTCTTCTTTATCGATAACAACATATTTAGAAAAAACATCAATTAATTCTTCTCTCATTTTATTCATAATAAGCGGATCAAGTTTTGTTCTATCATGCATTAATATAACTTGAAGTCTGTTTGCAGCACATTCACTTGTATTTCCGGAACGTTCAATCTGAAACCAATCCATAATTTTATTATATATATCGGAAAAAATTGTTTTCATTTACTGCTCCTTTCCATGTTGTTTTAATCCCGAAAGAAATTTTCTAAGTTTTCCCATTAAATCTTTCGGTTCATCTATATCCAAGAAAGGAACATCTTCACCGGTAATTCTTTTTGCAACATTAATATATGCCCTTCCCGCTAAAGATTTTTCATTGTTGATTATGGGTTCTCCCCTGTTTGTGGAAGTGATGATTCCTGTGTCTTCGGGAATTATACCGATTGGCTGGCATGAAAGTATATTAACTACATCGTCAACACTCATCATATCATTTGCTTTTATCATATTCGGTCTTACACGGTTAATTAAAAGTTTATAACTTTCAATTCCTTCCGCTGCATCAAGAAGTCCTATTATTCTATCTGCATCCCTTACGGCAGACATTTCCGGAGTCGTAACAATAATTGCTTCCGATGCTCCCGCTATAGCAGTCTGGAACCCTTGTTCAATTCCGGCAGGGCAGTCAACAAGAATATAATCATAATCTTTTTTTAGTTTTTCCGTTATTTTTTTTAACTGTTCAGCACTTACAGAGGATTTATCACGAGTTTGTGCAGCAGCAAGCAGACATAAATTCGGATTTTTCTTATCCTTTACAAGCGCCTGTTTTAATTTACAACGTTCCTCTACAACATCTACAAGAGTATAAACAATTCTGTTTTCTAATCCTAACAACAAATCAAGATTTCTTAATCCTATATCCGTATCAACAAGAACCACACTTTGACCGCTCTTAGCAAGCGCACTGCCGATATTGGCACTTGTTGTAGTTTTCCCTACCCCGCCTTTACCGGACGTGATTACTATAACTCTCCCTGTCATCTAATCCGCTCCTTAATCATTTATTTTAAATACTACAATTTCACCGTTAATTATTCTAGCTTCTTCCGGTGTGAAAGAATTTGTTTTTTCAATAAAAACTGTATTTAAAGAATCAGGTCTTCTTGAATAACAATTAGCAATTCTAAGCTGAATAGCATTCATTTTTAAAGCTCTGACTCTTGCTTTTTGATTGCCGCCGGCGCCTGAATGGGCAATACCGGATAAAACTCCCCAAACCGTTATATCACCAAATGCAGTTATTTCGCACCCCGGATGGCAATCTCCAATTATAACAATATTCCCTTCATAGTTAATAACCTGTCCGGAACGAATTGTTTGTTTTATATATTTTGTCGGATATGTTTCGAGTTCTATATCTTCTTTTGTGTATTCTGCTTCCGGTACAATTATATCTGCAAGTTCTTCTTTTTCTTCATAAATTTCTTCGGGGGCTGCCTGTTCAAAAATGCTTGATTTTACCGGATCAGAACCAAAAATTACATCTAATTCATCTTGTACTTCCTCTTTGTTCGGAATAACATCAGGATTTTGATTTTCTGCAATTTCTTCCCGATTATTAACTTCTTTGATATCAGAATCTGCATTAGTTATATTTTCAGGTTCTTCAACTATTTCATCATCAATCTGTTTATCAGATTCTGCATTTTGATTTTGTTCAATATTTTCAGATTCTTCTACAATATCAAAAGATTCTGCCATCTCTGTTTCAACCTGTGATGTATTTTGTATAGAATTCAATTCTTCATTATTAACATTATTATTTTCGCAAATTTCTTCCGCCGCTTTTTCTTCTTTAAATTCTTCCGCTGTTTTATACGGCATTGCCGGCGCTATTTCAGATGAATTTTCAACTGAAACATTAGAAATTATTATACCAAGCGACATTGCCACTTTTTCTGTTGCCACTGATTTTGTATCTATTGTTGATAAAGTAGACTCAATACCGTTAATTAAGGACTTAATGCTTAAAAGCTGCGCCTGATTCAAATCAACACTGCCCAATTTCAAACAAATTCTTCTATTTTTAGCCTCATCCTTATCCAATACTGAACTTAATTCAAATATAATTTCAGGAGCAGTATTTATTTCTCCCAAATCAATTACATAAATATTATCATTAAGAACTTGTTCCATAATTTTCTCTTTCGTATTAATTAAAATCAGTTATTAAAATAAAAATTGCATTATCACCCATATCTACATAAAAAGAATATATTAAATGTTATAATATTTCAAATAAAAAGAATTTTTATGTATACTTTTATAACCGAATAATTGTTACTTATATTTACAAACTGTCTTAGACCCTTAATTTTAGACCATTTCGGTTTTAAAATAAAAAAAGTTGATTTAACAAAATTTGTCCTTAAAAAATAAATAATGCATAATGATTTTAGAATTATTATACGAATAGGGGATATATGAAAAAAGAAAAAATACTGGCTGCTGTTCTGGCTTTCTTTACACTACAAACATTATCATACGCTGCTAAACCAATGCAGCCAATGGGTATAGACCCTGGCAAAATGGGTTCCATGAGTATGGAGCAGGGAATGAGCGTAAACAAACCCGAATTTGATACAGATGCCTATGCAAAGAAATATAAAAAAGTCACAAAAGACGGCGCTGTTATGCAGGCTCTGGAAATGATGCAGGAAATAAATATTTCTAAATATTCTTATAATGCATTAATGGGAAATAACCTGACAGAAAAACCGTTTAAAATAGAATTTAAAAATATAGCCGAAATTCGTGAGGAATATGCCTCGTTTGACGCTTTAGGCTGGAAGAAAAAAGGGATTCTGTATATTTATATCAATGAAAAGCATAGAAACGCGCCGCCGGAAGCAATTGCCGCATTACTCTCACATGAAGCCATACATCAAGATGAATTCGCTTCTTTGAATGAAGAAACTTATGCCTGGACTTTAGAAGCTGCAACCTGGATGAAACTTGCGGAAAAAAATCCCGCAGTATTAAATAACC
>JAJQFK010000101.1 GCA_021201175.1 Candidatus Gastranaerophilales bacterium
TTGCAGTTGGGATCGTAGCTCAGTCTGGTTAGAGCGTCTGCCTGTCACGCAGAAGGTCGCGAGTTCGAGCCTCGTCGGTCCCGATTAACTTATCATAAGGTACTTTTAATAGCAAATCAAAGACGGAATTAAGCACTACACTTAACTTTCCGTCTTTATAATAAAAGTTCGAACCTATCATTTTTAAAATTTGCTGTTTAACTTTAGGACATGCCTGTAAATAGGCTTGCGGTGCGTGTTTACAGAAGTTTTCTAATAAGTTCGTACCTTCATCAAAAGTTCGAGCTGCACTATTAAACCCTTTTAATTTTTCTAATAATTCATCTCTTTCACTATACCAGAGGTTATGTTTTTCTTTCCAAAATTCCTCTGTTATTTTACCGTCTAACTTGTCCGCATACAAATTATCAATTCTTCTCTTTAAGATTTCAATTTGTTTCTGTATCGCTTCTGTACTTGTTTCTTCATATTCGTTTTTAAGTTTTCTTGTTTCTTTTATTCCCTTGCGTATCATATCAAATAAACCGCTATCAGGATTAGGAATTTTTTTAATTAAATCCAAAAATACTTTATCTAATTTTTCTTCACGTACCCAATCTTTTTTGCAATCTCCGCCACGTTTCCCGGTGCAGTGATAATAAACATATTTGCCTTTTTTTAATTCTGCTGTTAATTGACATCCGCAATGTCCGCATTTAATCAAACCTGCATAGGTAAATTCTATATCGTGAGTCCTTGCCTTCGATTGGTTAAATAGTTTCTGAACCTTGTTAAATAATTCAACATCTATTAAAGGCTCGTGCTTGCCGTCATATATTGCACCATTATATATAAATTTTCCGATATAAAAACAATCGTGCAGAATATATAGCATTTTAGGCTTTGAATACATCCGCCCTTTGTGGTTAAATCCTTCATTATATAGTTTTTTTCTTAATTCTTCTACAGAATATACACCGGTTGCATATAATTCAAAAAGACGTTTAACATATGCACTCTTGTTAGGGTCAGGAACAATAACACGTTTTCCTTCAATACTCCCGGCATTTATATAACCTACAGGTGCTTGCTGTGGATAATACCCTAGCTGTGCTTTTTTATTCTTGCCCTTTTTTACTTCTTCTGAAAGATTATCAATATAATTTTTTGCCATTAAAACTTTTATGCCGTGCATAAATTTAACGTGTGATGAAGCATGCTCGCTTATAATCATATTTTCTTTGACAAGATGAACTTCAAGATGTTTAAATTCATCAAGAGTTAGGTAATCTTTAAGGTTTCGATATACACGGTCTGTTTTTTCCGCAAGTATTGCGTCAATGTTATTTTCGGTTATAAAAGCAAGCATTTTATTAAACTGTTTGCGTCCGGCTTTTTTGGCTGTTTCGGATTCAACAAACATTTTTTCGACTATAAAATTATTTTCTTTAGCGTACTTCCCCAAAAATTCTATTTGTGCCGGAATTGAAAAACCTTCTTTTTCTTGCCGACCGGAAGATACTCTAGCATATATAACAGCTTTTTTCATAGATTTATCTTAGCATAAAAATTAGGTAATTGAATTTAATTACCTGAAAACAAAAGAGTTATTGGTTTTTATCAGATGTCATATTTTTAGGCAAAACAGCAAGGATATTTTTAATTGGCAATAACTTAGGCGAACGCTGTGTAATTGAAAAGACAATAAAAAATGCAAATGAATTAAAATTTACAGCGTTAAGAGTTCCTGTAATGATTGATAATAAACCTACTTGGGAAGAAAAACAATCACTCAATGAAATACTGGAAGAACGTGCCAGTTATGCAGCAATAGGAAAGCTCAATATTTGGTACGCAGAAAAAATGTGTCAGGCTCTCGCAGAAGAAAACCGCATTTTTCAAGAGGAAGATTATAGGTATTATTCTCCATACAGAAAAGAAGATTTAATTTCAAGATGTAATATTTTTGCGTGTCTTGACCCTGCTTCATCAACAAATAAAAGTGCTTGTTACAGAGCGATTACTGTAACAGGTGTTGACGCAGATAATTATTGGTTTTTATTAGATTTAAAATATGGGCGTTGGGATAGTAACGAAACAATAAATCAAATATTTGATGTTGTTGTTAAATATGGACTAAGAAATTTTTATATTGAAAAGGGTTGGTATATTCAAGTAATTGAGCCATTTTTAACAAAAGAAATGCAAATGAGGAATATTTTCTTTAATGTTGTGCCTTTGGAACATGCAAAACAGGGTACAAAATTGGAACGAATAAAATTATTACAGCCACGTTTTAAAGCACATACCGTATATTTTCCCGATAAAGCCGATTGGCTTAGTGAAATAAAATCCGAGTTGGCTGGAGTAACAAAAGATGAAATAAAGTCGGAATATATTGATTGTGTTGACGCTTTTGCAATGACTGAACAAGTTGCACTTCCCCCTGTTAATTCAAGACAAAGTTATAATGAAAGTTTTGAGAGAAAAAAATACAATCAACAAGAAAAACAAAGTTTATTCGATATTGCGGGGTATTAATGGAAAACGTTAATGTAATTGAAGAAATCGACTATTGGATTGAACAGGCTGAAAAAGAATTGAATTGCTTTAATCCTAACGGCGGAAAAGAGCAAGTTAGAAATCAAATGATAGGTTTGTATAATCAAGGAATTTTACGTTGGTATTTTCTTGAAGATAAAAAAGGAATTATGGTTTATTGTATTACTCCTGATTTTAGAGGTGATACAAGTGTCAATGAATTGTTTATGTATATCAAACCTGAATACAGGGGAAACATTAAATTATTCAAGGAATTAGTAACACATCTTGAAGCTGTTGCAATAATACAAAATTGCAAGTCAGTCAGAATTGCAAGTAATATCGGTTACAATGATACCCTTGTATTAAAGTGCTTGCAAAGATTTGGATATTCAACAGATGTAGTAGTAAAGAATATGAGGTAAAAATGGCAGTAATAAGTACTTTAGCTGGTATAGGTGCAGCAGTAACAGCAGGTGCATTATCTGGAACGGCAGCAGCAGTAGCAGGCGGTGTAGCTGTAGCAAGTACCGCTGTTTCTGTGGCTAGTGGTATTACAGCACTAACAAAGGCAGGCAAGAGCGGTGGAAGTAGCAGCAGTGCAAGTACTTCGACATATGATGAAGCAGCAGAAAAGAAAAAAGCCGCAGAAGCTGCAAGTGCAGCTAACAAAAAAAGAATACAAGAATACACCGATACTACAAGAACATCAGCACTTGGCTCTTTAGGCGGTGTTACAACCGGTAAGAAAACATTATTGGGGGCATAATTGGATTTATCACCTGAAAAAATATGTAAAAATTTTGGAAACCTTAAAAGTTCAAGAACTGATTTTGATAGCTTTTATCAGATTTTGCACAATTATTACTATGTTGAAGGTTCAAATATAACAAGCAAAAAAAATAAAGGTTCACAAATTAATACATTACTTGACGCCACTTCTTTATGTGCCGGTGATGTATTAGCTTCAGGACTTGCTAATTATTTAACTCCTGAAGCAAGTAAGTGGGTATTTTTGCAACATTCTAATCCTGCATACGCATTTGTTTCAACAATAAGCTGGCCTAATGCTGTTTCCAAGATGTGCGACAATTTAACCAATATGGGGTTCGATGAAAAAGAAGCGGAAAACTCTTTAGAACCCGAATTACAACAAATGAACTTAGAATTTAATTTTGAAAAACCACACCCTGCAAAATACACCTTTGTAAGTAAAACAGATATATCAAAATTATCGGAAGAAACAAAGCAAATTCTTGAATTAGAAGTTCTGGATGATGGAACAGCTTCCGTAAAAATAGGTTATGATACTCCAGAAAATGCTATTTCGGAGCTGGGAAATGCTATTGATAAAAAAGACATTCCCGCTTTGGAAAAAACTCTTTCTGTTTTAAAAAGTGTTATAATAAAAAAATTCCCGTCTGAAAGAGGAGAAATTATAGAAGTACCTCAGTTAAAGCTTTTTGTTGACGGCAAATGGGAATTAGCCGAAAAAGAAATGTTCTTGCCAAACGGATGGGATTTACTTGGTTTTCCTGCAATATTAGATGACAGTGAATTTTGTATCAGGGATGACGGAAGAACTGTTGAAATAGATATTGAAGGAAAAAGAATAGTTGAAAGATTTTATCAAAATACGTTATCTTTAAATCTTGAAAATGTTGAAACAAATTGGTCTAATTCTGATTTATCAAGATGGATTGACAGAAAAATGTATCAGCCGGATATTACAATGCCTGTAAAATTAGAATTTGTAAGAAGAATTGTTGAATATTTAAATTTACAAAAGGGAATTTCGTTATCAACATTAATAATGAGAAAGTTCTTACTTCTAAAAGCCGTAGAAAATAAAATTAACGGCTGTCGTAAAAAAGCGTATGCTAAAGGATATCAAACAAGCTTATTTGAAAATTCCGGGAACGTAAAAACAGATTTTGATTACAAATTCAAATTTGACAAATATTATCCTGCCGGAGAAAAATATACCGGCAGAAAAAGATTTAATAAACATTTCTACCCCATTATTGCCGATATGAACGGAGAAGAAGCCGAATGTGCAGCAATTATGGATTCCTTAGCGGAAATAAAATATTGGGTAAGAAATTTGGAACATCATCCTAAAGCCTTTAGTTTACCTACTTCTACCGATAAATTTTATCCCGATTTTGTAGCTCTGTTAAATGACGGCAGACTTTATGTCATTGAATATAAAGGCGGAGACAGAGTTTCAAATGATGATTCAAAAGAAAAAGATAATATTGGTAAACTATGGGCAGAAAAAAGCAGCGGACAATGTTTGTTTAAAATGGTAACGGATGAAAAAACCGCAGGCAAAAGTATCTTAAATCAGATTAAAGAGGAACTGTAACATCTTTGTTTATTAATCAAGGAGAAAAATGAATATGAAAAATATTATTAAATGTCCAATATGTGCTTCAAATTGTACATTAGAAAATATAGAAAGTTGCGGTATCTATGAATGCGAGAAATGTGGACGTTTTCACATGAACCACTTTGATAATGAACCGATACTTTCAGAACATGATAAATTGGTTTTAAAACATTATTTTACAAAATTAGATAAAAATGATAAACGCAGACTTAAAATTATTGATAATAATAATTTAAAAGAAATTATAGAAAGTATTGATTATCCAAAAAATTTAGTTGAAAAAGTAAATGGAGTATTAAAATACTTTGCAGAGAACACAACTTTTTATAGTAAAAAAGTAATTATTGATGATATAAGTCACATTTGCAGATTATTATTTTGTGTACATGAGGAAGAGTTTAGAGCAATAATACAATATTTATGTGATAATAAATATTTGTATTCAAAAAACCCTCCAACATCAAGTTATAGTTTTCAACTTCGAATGGAAGGCTTGAAATATTATGAAGAAATTATTGTTCCAAAATTAAAATCTCAACAAGGATTTGTTGCGATGTGGTTTAATAACCAAGAGGACAGTGCAAAATTTATACCGGACATGCAAAAAATATATTCAGTCGCAATCAAACCTGCCATAGAAAATGATGAACGATTTTTATCATTGAAAATTGATAATAAAGAACATTCTAATGATATAAATGATGAAATGATTTCGGAAATTCGAAAAAGTCGTTTTGTGGTTGCAGATTTAACTGGTTATAGAGGCGGTGTGTATTTTGAAGCAGGATTTGCTTATGGATTGGGAATACCTGTCATATATACGTGTCATGAAAAATGGTTAAAATCAAATGCCGAACTGGGAATAGAAGGCGTGCATTTTGATTTAAACCACAGGAATATAATATTATGGAATGACAATAATTTAGAAAGTTTTAAAAACAACCTTATTAATAGAATAAATGCAACTATAGTTTAAAATATTTTTTTAATATAAAAATAATAAAAAATAAATTTTCTAAGATAAAAAACCGGCTATAAATTGGAAACAAATATTATAAAAAAATTTTTTTGAAAGTTCCTTGCCCGAAATAATCAAACTAT
>JAJQFK010000205.1 GCA_021201175.1 Candidatus Gastranaerophilales bacterium
CCTTTATACAGCTTAAAATAGAGTAATAATAATTTCATAATATATAGTTTTATAGTATTATATTTACATAAAAATTAATTAGGAATTATTATGAATATTTTATTTGGAATTATAGGGATAATTGCAATACTTTTAATAGCGGTATTGATGTCTAATAACAGGAAAAAGATTAATTTAAAAACAGTTATATCCGGTTTGACACTCCAGTTTTTTCTTGCTGTTTTTATACTTAAATTTGAGCCGGGAAAACTCTTATTTGAATATATAGGTAAATTTGTGGAGAAAATTCTTGATTTTGCCAAAGAAGGTTCGGACTTTGTTTTTGGACCTTTATCTAACAGCCCCGACATAATGCAGCAATTATTTGGTGAAAAAGCATTTATGTTTGCTTTAAATTTAATTCCGGCATTAATATTTATGATGATTTTAGTTAATATACTCTATTACTACGGAATTATGCAAAGAGTTGTAGCTTTTTTTGGAAAAATAGTAAATAAAATTATGGATGTATCCGGCGCGGAGGCATTATCAAATGTTGCAAGTTCATTTGTCGGTCAGGTTGTTGCTCAAATAATGATAAAGCCTTATCTTCCAAATCTCACACGTTCAGAAATTCTTGCCTCAATGACAGGAAGTATGGCATGTTTATCAGGGGGATTAATTGCAGTATACGCAGGGTTGGGAATTCCTGCTCAGTACATGCTTGCGGCATGTATTATGGCAGCTCCGGGTGCACTGGTTATTTCAAAAATTATTTATCCTGAAACACAAGAACCGCAAACGAAAAACGACTTTAAAATAAAGCGCAGACGAACAGATGTAAATGTTCTTGATGCGATATCTAAAGGGGCGTCAGAAGGTATGAAAGTCGGTTTAAATGTAATTGCCATGCTTATAGCTTTAATTGCGCTTATTGCATTAATTGATTATATTCTTGGTAAGTTTGGAATGTTTGCTCATAATGTTTTTCATATAAATCTTTCATTTATCGGAATGGATATCGAGCATTTATCAATAAAAATGATTTTCGGAAAAATATTTTCAGTTTTTGCACTCTTAATAGGAGTTCCTTTCCACGAAGTCACAACTGTAGGTTCTTTACTGGGTACAAAATTTGTTTTAAATGAAGCAATTGCATATACTGATTTGATTTCAATTCAATCAACTTTGTCTGAAAAAAGTTTTATAATTTCAGCATTTGCACTTTCCGGATTTGCAAATTTTTCATCTGTTGCAATCCAAATATCAGGAATAGGCGAGATTGCGCCGAATCAAAGAAAAAATTTAGCGAGAATGGGTATTAGGGCATTAATCGGAGGAACCCTTACTTCTTATATTTCTGCTTGTATGGCTGCGATGTTGATATAAGGCAGATACAGTAAAATATTATACTTATAAAAGTTCTACGGACGGGGTTTTAAAACTTTTTCAAAAGTTTTCCCGTCTGTAGAACTTTGTTTATATTTTGTATAACATTAAAATTTGGTGTTTACTTTAGTCCTGAAAATACGTTTTTAATTTCCAGATATTCGTCCATTGTTTTTCCGTAAGATTCAGAGCGCAGCGCCTGCGAATATTCTTCAGAACTTAAAACTCCGTCATCTCCGGCATATTTACTCAAAATTTCTGTTTGCGTTAAAGCAATGTCTATAGCTTTTTTAAAACTTTCGTTGTCATCTTTAAAAATTTATGAGTATAAATCTATTTTATCCTTAAACATTTCTATAACACTTGTTTGACCGTCATTATTTGTATCGTGGCGCGACAATCCGATTATTTCTTCTTCACCATTTTGTGCTTCCATCGAATCTTTCAATTCCCAATATTGTTCAAGAAGTGCATTGTTTTCGTCAGAATTCAAAGCTTCCGCATATTCATATTCATCAAGGATTCCGTCATCACCGGCATATTTAGCATAAACTTCTCCTTGGGCCAAGGCTAGTTCTTGGGCTCTTTGTGAATATTCTTCATTGCCTCTAAACACACTTGAATATACGTTAGAAATATCTTTATACATTTCTATGGCACTTGTTTGACCGTCTCCGTTTTCATCTCTTAAAGCAAGACCTTCTTTTGCCGCATCAATGTATTCCTGACCGAATTTTTGCGTTACCTGCTGTTGAGAAATACTCATACTCATAATATATCCTCCTTTTAAATATGTATTAAACAACTTATAGATATAAACACATTTAACAAAAGAATATTTCTTTTTTTAAAAAAGAATTTTAATAAAATTTAATATTTGCATGTATTTGTATGTTCTGACAAGCTGAACTCGTTCATTAGACGTAATAACTAAAAAAGAAGTACATAGATTGATTGTCCGAGAAAATTTCGCGATAATGAACGCGAGCGACACTAGATTAAACATAGAAAAATAAAATTATTTTTCTATCAAAGAAAATTCTACCGGCAGATTATCTTCAATTCGCTTAAAAAGATTAGACGGCTTCATATTGAGTGCTTCACAAAGTGTCCAAAGAGAAATTAGTTTTGGTTCATTTATTCCGTTTTCTAAACGGCTGATTAAAGATTTTTGTATATCAAATTCATCAGCAAGCAGGCGGATAGATTTTTTCTGTTTTTCTCTTTCCTTCTTTAATTCATTCGACAGTAATTTGAATATTATTTCTGACTTTTTTGAATTTTTGTGTTGCATATATAGAAATTTTAGTACATAATAAAAATGTGTATTTCTATATATAGAACCATGGAGGTATTATGAATGATAAAAATTATAAAATAATTAACCGGAATTTAAGTGTATCAACCCTATGCAAAAGAGCTTTTACATTAGCGGAAGTTCTAATTACCCTTGTTATTATCGGAGTTATTGCGGCTATAACAGTGCCTACGATTATGGCAAACCATCAGAAACAAGAAACAGCAGCAAAATTAAAAAAGTTTTATTCAACTCTTTCAAACGCAATACAGCTTGAAGAAATTGAAAATCCGGGTTTCATAAAGGCTGTTTTAAAATCAGTTTCATCCCGTGCAGAAATTGAGGATGGTTCCTGGAATGGTAGTTTAGGCAAATACATGCCCGTAACAAAAACAAACCAAACCTATACGAGAAACGGAAGTGTGGGGGCAAGTGAAAATTATTCCAATGTGTATGCACTAAACGACGGTTCTTTGATTATACGTGCAAGAAAAGAAGGAGAAGGATCTATTTCAATTTTTTATGATACAAACGGCTATAAAGCTCCTAACAGGCATGGCAAGGATATTTATAAGTTTACTATACAATCTTATCGTGATTATCGAGATAGAAGTATCAATTGGACTACGGTTTGCACAGGCGAATATTGCAGTGAAAATGGTGTTAACCCAATTCCAAGATGCAATAAACCGGCTACTTCATGTAATAATGAATGGCCGGGAGATTGTGCTCGATACATACAGTGCAACGGATGGAAAATGCCGTAGTTTTGCATTAGGATTTGCTAAAGTAATTATTTTAAAATCTGTTTGTAAATTTTGTTAGTTTATTCTTAACAATAAGAATAAAAATATTTTGTTTTGACTTTTATTTTGGTATATTAAAAAAAAAGGAATAAGTCGTGACAGATACACTTAGCCGTAATATGGAAGTTAAGCCGGAAATTTATAGCAATTTTATATCGTTCCCTGTTGATAGTTTGAATTCAATAGAAATTTCGCTTTTTGAAATTTTTGAAAATGAAGTATATTCCGATTCTCCGGTTGTATTAAGCTATAAGCCGGAAGCTGTTCTAAAGCTTGCTAAATTTTTAAACGGAGAAATTAAAAGATGTGCGGCTGTTGGGATAGCAGGTGAAACAGCAAGCGGAAAATCTACTGTAACTTTGGATATAATTAATACAATTGAAGTTTTTGCTGAGATTTTTAACCTCGGTAGTATAATTACAAGAGTGAATACTGATGATTATTATTATGATCGTTCGGAGGAGGTTAAAAAAGCAGGCGGAATGGCAGAATTTGCAAAAAATTATGATTTTGATGTTCCAGAAGCAATTGAACTTGATTTGATGTACAGTCATATAAAAAAATTAATTTCCGGTAAGCCTGTTATGCTGCCAAAGTATGACATGTCCGGAACTACAATTCGTTATGATAATTATGTCTTGGCTGAACCATCACGAATTATTATTTCAGAAGGATTGTTTACTCTTACTGAAAAAATTAGAGATGCGTTTGATTTTAAAATCTACGTTGATATTGATAATAATATACAAAAAGAAAGATTTTTCATAAGAGCACAGGAGCGCGGATTGGGAGAATCGGCAAATACAATATATGAAAATGCTCTTGATAAAGCAAAAATATATATTCGTCCCTGTATGAAAGAGGCTGATATCGTTTTATCCGGAGAGGCGCAAAGAACCGGATATAAAATCTTTTTAAAAAAGATTTTATCGGTTGTTGAGGAATTCTGTTTGTCAAAATAGGTTAGTTTATGAGTGAATGTTTATATCAAGGGAGTTTTAATCCTATTCATAACGCACATATTGAGGCTGCAAAGTATGCACGCGAATATTTTGGTTTTGAAAAAATTGTTTTTATTCCCGCATTTAGACCTCCTCACAAAAGTATTAAGGATTTTGATTCTGAAAATGCAATGCACCGTCTTAATATGGTTCAACTTGCAATAGAAGATTATCCGTATTTTGATGTAAGTGCTATTGAATACTTGCGCAATGAACCA
The DNA here is from genome assembly GCA_021201175.1 of Candidatus Gastranaerophilales bacterium. GTDB lineage: Bacteria > Cyanobacteriota > Vampirovibrionia > Gastranaerophilales > Gastranaerophilaceae > Avigastranaerophilus. The sequence continues at coordinate 4,691 of JAJQFK010000205.1, forward strand.
TCTTATACATACGATACTATTGTTCAAATATATGATATTATAAAACCGAAGGATAAAATTAGTTTTATAATAGGTACTGATGCTTTTTTAAAAATAGAATCCTGGTATAAATCAGACAAACTGAAAACTTTGTTAAACTTTATACTTTTTGTCAGAGAACATAACTTTGATGAAACACCGTTTAAACGGCTGCAAAATTTGGGATATAATTATCAATTAATGAAAATGCCGTTCATTGATATTTCTTCAAGTGAAATACGAGAAAGAATAAGACAAAATCAGGATATTTATGATATAGTACCTGTAAAGGCAGCAGATTATATAAAGCAGAATAATGTATACAAAATATAGTATTGAAGAAATAAAGAATAAGTTAAAAAAATGTCTTTCGCCTGAAAGATATAATCATTCACTCGGGGTTATGGAAAAAGCCGTACAATTGGCGGAACAATTTGGTTGTGATGTAGAAAAAGCGCAAATTGCTGGACTTTTACATGATTGCGCGAAGTGTATTTCCAATGAAGAACTAAAACAATATGAGTCTTATTTTGAAGAATGTGAAAAGTTAAGTTTTAAAACCTGGCATGCGCCGGCGGGAGCTTATATTGCAAAACGTGATTATGATATAAATAATGAGGAAATACTATCCTCTATAAGATGGCATACTATCGGGAAAATAAATATGACAGTATTAGAAAAAATAATATTCATTGCCGATAAAATAGAGGAACGAACAAGGGAACCCGAATTTAGAGAAAAAATAGCCGGAACTCTTGAAGAAACAAATAGTCTTGACGCGGCGATGTTAAAAAGTTTTAAAATTACAATTAAAAGTCTTTTAAAAAGGGAACTTCCTATTTGTTTTCAGACAATAGAGGTATATAACTATTTATTGGAAAATTATAATAAATGTAATCACAATAAACAAAGATTTGTGTAAATTAACAAGAGGGAGGATAAATGGATAACCAAACTATAATAATTAATATTACTGCCGGTATCTTTTTAATTGTAGGTTTATATTGTCAATATACCACCTGGAAATTTAATAAAGATTTAAAAGAAAACAAACCAAAAGATATATAAAGTTCAAGGCAGATTTTGATTTTCCGCTTGACTTTTTTTAGTAAGGTTTATTTATTGCTGATTTGTGTAAAATTGTGCAAATTTTATGGTTTTAAATAGTTTTTTATAAATCCTCGTCCTCAAATCCCGGGGAGCGTGTTGGCAGATTTTTATATCCCGGATTGGAATATACTGCTTTTTTAATATATTTATTTGTGTAACTGTG
>JAJQFK010000085.1:0-4629 GCA_021201175.1 Candidatus Gastranaerophilales bacterium
TATAATAACTTTATCCTGTAATTCAGGTATAATAGCTAATTCAACAAAAAAGCAGCTCAACATATTACTTATTGTGTTGAATTGCTCAAAACATCTTGATTTTTTCTAATTTTATCACAAACAAAAAAAGTTTTTTAAACTGCATTGTTAATATTAAATTTTATTAAAACAAAACAACCCAAAACTCTTTATCTGCAATGCTTTAACAGACACCTATAATTTCAACATATTACTTATTGTGTTGAATTGCTTTCTTTTAAATGTCTGAAATTATTGTAACACAAACAAAAATAACTAATTATTTTTTATTAAATTTATGTTGAATAGTCTTAATATTTAGCAAAACGCAATGGCTATAATTTATACAGAATATGATATCAAGGAAAAAATCAACACAATAAGTATTGAGTGGAGTTCAAAATTTTCCAAGAAGCAGATGATTTCGAGTTAATCGAGGAAAGATGGTTAAAAAATAGGTGGGCGAATTACTAAAAAAAGAATATGACAAAATAGGCAAGATATATATCATTGCCCATAGAGGGTATTGGAAAACAGAACAGGAAAAAAATACAAAAGTTGCATTTGAGCGAGCTTTTGATTGCAATTTCGGTATTGAAACAGACTTAAGAGATATAAAAGGCACAATTGTTATATCACATGACTGCCCTAGAGGTAATGAAATTACTTTTGAAGAAGTTTTGCAAATTCTTAACGGCAGGAATTTACCGCTTGCATTGAATATTAAAGCAGACGGATTGGCGGATGAGATAAAGCGTTTGCTTAAAAAATATAACCACACAAACTACTTTACCTTTGATATGTCAATTCCCGAAATGGTTTATCAACATAAGTCAGGTTTAAGTGTTTTTACGGGTAAAAGCGATATTATACCAAACCCAATTATGTTTGAAGAGGCTCAAGGTGTTTGGCTTGATTGTTTTAACTCGGATTGGTTCGGAGCAGAAGAAGTTCAAGACATTTTAAATCACGGAAAAAAAGTTTGTATTGTTTCTCCTGATTTACATAAAAGGGAATATAAAACAATCTGGCAAAGGTACAAAAATATTGCAGGCATAATGCTTTGCACTGATTATCCTGATGAGGCAAAGGAGTTTTTCAATGACTAAAATCAAGGCTGTAATTTTTGATATGGATGGTGTATTAATAGATGCTAAAGATTGGCATTATGAGGCTTTAAATCAAGCACTTGATTTGTTCGGGTATAAAATTTCAAGATATGACCATTTAGTCACTTTTGACGGGCTGCCAACCAAGAAGAAACTTGAAATGCTTTCAATGGAAAAAGGGCTGCCAAAGGGATTGCATAAATTCATAAATCACATGAAACAAATTTATACAATGGAGCATGTGTATATGAAGTGTAAGCCGCTATTTTGTCATCAGTATGCTTTATCTAAATTAAAAACGGAAGGATACGGGCTTGCTCTTGCATCAAATTCAGTTAGAGTAACTATTGATATGATGATGGAACGGGCAGATTTAGCTAAATACTTGAATTTTACTCTTTCAAATCAAGACGTAACAAAAGCAAAGCCTGACCCCGAAATCTATATAACAGCAATTAAACGATTTGGATTAAATCCTGAAGAATGTATGGTTGTTGAAGACAATCCCAACGGGGTCAAAGCCGCACTTGCAAGCGGAGCAAATCTTTTGAAAGTAGAAACTGTTAATGACGTTACATATCAAAATATTAAAAACAGAATAAAAGAGATAGAGGCAGAAAATTCAAATCTTATAATGGGAGGTGTCAGATAATGAATATATTAATTTTAATGGCAGGTTCCGACAAAGATTTTTGTGAAAAAGGATATCCTCAATATCTTATAGAAATTCAAAATAAGCCGATGATTCAGCGTACAATAGAGCATTTAGAAACAGTTGGGGATAATATAACCTGTATTATCAGAAAAGAAGATCAAGATAAGTATTTTTTAGGGGATACTTTAAAAATCTTATCTTCCAAATGCAAGATTATTGAAGTTGCAGGCAATACAAAAGGGGCTGTATGTTCCGCTTTATTTGCAATTGATGAAATAAATAATGATGAAGAATTGCTGTTGATAAACGGCAGCCAATTGATAAAAACAGATATAAAACCTGCAATCGATGACTTTAGGGCAAGAAATCTTGACGGCGGAATTGTTACGATTAATGCAGTTCATCCAAAATACAGTTCTGTATTGTTGGATGAAAACAAGTTTGTTATTCAAACAAGCGAAAAACGTCCTATCTCAAATGTAGCATCAACAGGCTGCTGCTATTTTAAAAGAGGTTCTGATTTCGTCGGGGCAGCATTTTCTGCAATAGAAAAAGATGTAAACACGCAAGGACAGTATTATATCAGTTCTACTTTTAAGGAAATGATTTTGAATAACAGAAAAATCGGAATTTATGAAATTCCAAAGAAGGATTATATAACTTTTTCAAGTTATCGGATGTATGAAGATTATTTAACTCACAGGAGAGGATAAAAGATGATTAATATAGTAATACCTATGGCAGGGGCAGGTTCAAGATTTGCAAAAGCAGGTTACACCAAACCCAAACCGTTTATAGATGTTCTGGACCGACCTATGATTTGCCATGTTTTGGATAATTTAAGCATGCCTAATGCAAAGTTTATACTTCTTGCACGTGCAGAACATTATAATAATGAAAAAGAAACTGTTAATTGGATTAAAAATAACTATAACGTCGAATTTGTTTTGATTGATAAATTGACAGAGGGGGCGGCTTGTACGGTTTTACATGCTCACAGGCTCATAAATAACGATATGCCGCTTTTAATTGCAAATTCCGACCAAATTGTTAATATGAATATAGCGGACTATATTAATGACTCGGAAGAACGCAACCCTCGTTTGACTGAGCGTGGTTATAGAGAAATTTGGGGACAATAGAACTTGGGGATATTATTAATGGCATATGATTGGAAGCAAAGAGAAGTAAAGGAAAATATTGATTATGAAATTTTTCGTCCAAGAATTCAATTTATGAGTAAATTCTTGGTGTCTGATGACAGAAGTGTTGCAGATTTTGGCTGTGGCACGATGATTCTTAAAGACTTTCTTGATGAAAACGTAAAATACTACCCAATCGATTATGTTGATAGGGGCGAGGGAACTATTTTATGCGATTTTAATAAGAAAGAATTTCCTCATTCAATTAAATCTTTAGATTGTGCCTTTATGAGTGGTTTTCTCCAATATATTGACTCTCCTCAATGGTTAATTTCTAAACTTTCATCTATTTGTAAAAAAGTCATTATTACTTATCCAACTATTGACTATTTTAATGATATTGAGGATAGAAAAAGCCGTGCTTGGCGTAATCATTTAACTCAAGAAGAGCTTATTTCCCATTTTACTAAAAATAACTTTATGGTTAGTGAAATTGAACACAGGGATGATTTTAAACAACTATTAATCGTCTTTAAAAATGGTAAAAACTATCCTGTAGATGACAATTTATTGTGTTGTGGTTGTAGTGCGTGTAAAATGAAATGTCCTGTTGGTGCGATTTCCATTGAACAAGATAGAAATGGAAGATTTCGCGCTTTTATCGATAAAGAAAAATGCACGCAATGCGGGATTTGTGCTAATATTTGCCCCATAATAAATCCTCAGTTTAAAAATACTAATAACCCAAAATGTTTTGCTTTTGATACAACTGAAGAATTAAGTCATGATTCTGCTACCGCAGGTGGTTTCCAAATATTGGCAAAACATTTTATTAACAATGGTGCTAAAGTTGTTGGTGCAGCCTGGGCAGCGGATGAACATGGGAATTATACAAATGTTAAGCATATAATGGTTGATAATTTAGAAGATTTAAAATCTTTATATAAATCGAAATATTTGCAGAGCGATATGACAAATATTTATGAACAAACAAAACAAGAACTTGAAAAAGGTACAACCATTTTATTCTCCGGTGTTTCTTGTCAAATTGCCGGTCTATACTCAATGCTCGGTAATGATTATGAAAATCTTTACACTATTGATTTAATCTGTCATCACGCACCATCACAGGGATATTTTAAAAAATATCTGAATGAACAATTTGGCGAAAATAATGTTAAAGAGTTTGACTTTAGGGCAAAAGATAAAGAAAATCCGTATAGTTTAACTTGTAGAGTAAAGTTAAAATCTGGCGAAGAAATTTTAAGGTCACATTTAGAAGATTCTTTTTGCAGGTTATTCCATGAAAGAGTTATTATGGCAAAATCTTGTGAAAACTGCCAATTCGCAAAATATCCAAAACAAGGTGATATTACATTGGGCGATTTTCACAGAATTGAAGAAACCGATGCAGCATCTTTCGGCAGAGATACTTTATCATGTGATGATTATAATCGCGCTCAAATGGGATATTTTTTAAGTAAATTCGACAAATTTACGGTAAGAGAAGCAAATGCTGTTGATTTGTGCAGAAAAGAATTTGGAATCGATGCAGAGGTGGTATTAGACCCCGTATTTTTATGTCCACTTGAATATTATGAAAAATTAATCGAGAGCGGGAATTACAAAAGCAATAATAAGATTGCAACTTATGTTCTTGATAAAACTATATCATTTCAAAATATAATTGAAGATTTGAAACAAA
>JAJQFK010000085.1:4639-5959 GCA_021201175.1 Candidatus Gastranaerophilales bacterium
AACTTTAAATACTGAAGATGTATCTATTGCGGATGCTTACAAAGATTGTGATTATAACGATATTAATGAAGAAATGCCAAAAATTGAAGACTGGCTATATATGATAAAAAATTGCAAATTTTTTGTTACAGACTCATTCCACGGGATGTGTTTTGCAATTATTTTCAAAAAACCATTCATTGCTATTTGTAATAAGAATAGAGGTGCTGCACGTTTTGAATCATTAGTCAAATTACTTGGGCTTGAAACAAGACTTATTTATAAAGAAGACAATTACTATAAAATTAAACAAAGCCTGCAAAATATTGATTGGGAATGTGTTTATAAAAAATTGAGTTCTCTCCAAGAGGCTAGCAGGGTAATATTGTATGATATGTTACAGCCTACAGTATGTAAAAAAAATACATCTCTTTCTTGTTTGTTATCTATTCTGATAATAGTCCTGATATTTGTCCAGGACAAATTCGCTACGCACTGCGTGTCGAATTCTGGGTATGTAAGATAAAAATTGACGCATGTTCTTTAAATTTGCTTCTGAAAAGCCTTTATCAAAAGTATCCGTCAAGTATTTTGATAAATTTTCAATAAGTTTAGTTCCGTATTCTGCACGGGAAGCCCCACCCTGCTCTTCTTCTACAATACGCTGTCCGATTTTCCAATACGTTTCAACCATAATAGAATTAACTGTTACGTAAGATTTAGAACGTGCAGTTTTCAATAACTCTGCAATATCGCTGTAAATTTTAGAAATTTCGTTTGCCATGAATACCTCAGAATAGCTTTATTTTAGCATAAATAGGGGGGGTAGAGAATATAATTATTTTACAGGTTCTTCTATTGGAATTAAAATTCCTCTATCAGGATCGTGTTGATAAATAAATCTAACTTTTGCCATAACCTCTTCTTCGCCAATTATTAAGTCAATATTACTCTGCATTCGAGCTAAAGCTTCTTCATCGTGATAATAAATATTTATAATAGATTTTTCTCTTGCTAAGAGTATGTGCTTTAAAATACTATGGTCAGTTTTATCAAGCGAATGACCAATTATATGAAATCTAGGGATATATATTTTTTTAGGATATTTTAGTTCGTTTAATAGTTCTTGATATGATTCTATTGTTTCATACTTATGTCTTTGATGATGCTTTTTAAATATATTAAATTCAACAGGAATTTGCTCATTATCAAAACTATGAGTTCCTAAAACTAAATTGCAACCGCTACCGTTATTTATTTTCCCATGCACATATACTGCTTTGGTTTTTATTCCACAATTACAATAATTGAAGTTTATCTTATAAAGCTGTTCACAGGTAT
>JAJQFK010000144.1 GCA_021201175.1 Candidatus Gastranaerophilales bacterium
AAATTGAAACTAATAAGGAAATATTGGTTAGTGCTGATATTATTGATAAAAATAAATGAATTTATACTAAAGAATATACACCGGTCATTATGAGAAACTTATTTTCAAACAGTTTGGAAGATAATCTTGAAAATACGGTGTTTTTATATATAAAACCGGTTGATATTGAACAAAAACGTATAAACATGCAAAAGATTGCCTCTGTTATTAAATCGGTTCCCAGAAGCAGCGATATTGTTGCACACGGGAAAGGCAGCGGTTTTTATCTGATTTTATATAATTCCGGTGTGGCAGGTGCTAAATCTGTTGTATCAAGAGTTAAAAATAAACTTGCAAATATCTGCAAAATATATGCAAATGCCGCTCAAATTACAGCTTCTTTTGAAGAAATGGAACCTGTTCTATATTCAAGCATGAATGACCAGATTAGCGCCGCAAAAGAATTTAATTTCTTAAATGAATTAAATATTACAAATACTATTGAAGTAATGGATATAACTGACGAAAACGGGAAAAAACTTAAAGACTTTAAAAAAGAATTCTTTGATAATTTTGAAAAAATAGTTGCTCCTGTATTTTTTAGAATGCAGACAACTTACAATGAGTCTTTTCCGGAATCTGAAATTAAATTCAATATATCTGAAACTCAAAGTTCTTTTTATATAGCTCAAAATAATATTAAAAGCGAACTTTTAATTACTTATCCGTCTTATATAAAAATCATTTTTGATATAATTCAAACAAAAGAAAACGAAACTCCGGAAGCAAGAAGAACCGTTCTTGATTTTGAAGATTTTTCGGAGGAAAAAATAACACTAATAATTCAAGATATGATTAATGATTTTATTAATAAATTAAATGCAGAAAATATAAAAATACCGGAATAAAAATGAAAAACAGACTTTTAATATCTTCATCTGCAAAAAGTACAATAAAAGAATCTGCTTTACTCGCAAAAGAATTAAATACAGGACTTGAAATAAGCAGACTGCCGTTTTATAAAGAAAAAAATACATCAGTTGAAACAGTAACAGAAATACTAAAATCACAATTAGGTGATTTTAAAAACAGAATTACACTTCACGCAATGTTTTCAGATATAAATATATCGACAAATGATTTGCTTTTAAGAGAGATTGCACAACTTAGATACAAACAATCTTTTGAAATCGGCAAAGCATTGAATGTTGATACAATACTATTTCATACTGGTTATAAAGGTACTAAACATTACGGCTCAATCAAACAATTCAAATCCAATTTTATAGAGTTTTGGAAGGAATTTATAAAAGAGTTTGAATCGTCAGGTATGATAGCGGTTATTGAAAATGTTTTTGAAACAGAACCTGATTTTTGTTTGGAATTATTTGAAAATATAAATTCTCCTAATTTTAAACTGGCACTTGATGCCGGACACGTTAATTTATATGCAGGAAAAACAAAAGTTTCCGATTGGATTAAAGCGTACGGAAATAATTTATACCATATGCATATCCATAATAATTTTAATACAAATGATGACCACTCAAATTTAGAAAACGGGACTCTGGATTATAAAGAAATATTTGAAACTATAGAATCGGAAAATATTACTCCTTCTTTTGTGCTTGAAATGTTTACAGAAAACGATATAAGAAAAAGCATTGAATATTTGCAAAAATCAGGATTAGTTTTTTAGATTATCCGAAAAAATTTCAACATTCTCTGATTAATTACACCCGATTTATTTACCTAAAAGATAAATAGGCAAATTATTTTCCTGCGCATAGTTAAGCATTTCCTCCGGAACCTCATCTAAACTATTGACTTTTGCAACTAACGCATTAATTTTGGGATTGTATATATTTGCTTCGTTGTGGCTTGATGAATTAAACATTGTATCGTCTGCACTGTGAATTGCAGTTTTAATCTGTGCTCCGGTTATTTCTTTTGTACCTGCTGTATATATTGTATCATCTTTAATTTGCGTTTCATATTTTGTAGCTGCTAATTGTTCATATAAATCCGCATATTCGCTGTCAGTTAAGTCAAGATTGTTTTTTATACTATTTGGTACATAATTTCTTTGTATTGTATCAGAGGTTATTGCATGACTAAAATCATCAAAAGTTTTTTGGTATCCCGAACCTTGATTTTTATTTAAAGCATTAGATATATTTATGTTCTCAGCATCTATACTTACACCATATTTTTGATCAAAATAGGTATTCTTATTATCTAAAGAAATATATGAAGCACACAAATATCCTTCATTAGATATATTTTGCAATTTTTCAACAGTACTGATTCCGGTTTGAGGATTTGTCATATGAACAAACAATCTGAAATCATCTTTTGTTGTTCCTTCACTGAATCCGTATTCTGATAAATCTGTATCCTCAGCGATTTCCGAAAAATTAACAACTCTCAAGTTATAATCAGTTCCGTTGATAGAGTATGAATTTTCAGGAACTTCCGTTACAACTTTACTTGTAAAGAATAACTGACCTGTCGAATTTATTTTTCCGAAAGAATCAACTACACTCTGTTGATTTTCACTGCTGAGTGCAGAAAGGAAAGATGATTCTGCGGATTCTTTTCCGATACTCTTTATATCAGATTCAGCCATAATTTTAGCAATAGAATAATCATCTTTATGTCTGAATAACGCAGCGGTTTCATCCGCTGAAATACTTCCGGTATTGTATTCTTCCAACCAGTGATGATTATCTACAAGTTCATAAACTCTATCTTTAATACTTTGTGACAAGGTAGAAGATTTATCCAACATATCTTTTACATATCTTGCAGACATACTTGCATGACTATCATCTTTAACGCTTTCTTCCTTTGCGATATCATGGAAGGTCGTTGCCAGTTTTAAGCAGGTTTTATCAAGATCGGATAAACCTTGGTAAGCTTCGTTATTCATAGCCTCTGAAAGAGCATTCAGCATGTGTACATCAACACTGTATTCTTGCCCCGAGTGCTGCTGTTTCCCTATAGTATTAACAAATTCGGGGAACCCTGATATAAGAGAATTTAAAGCAGTATCAAGCTGATCATCACCTGTCACAACTTTATTTTCTTTTATAAACTTTGTGCTAAGTTCAAGCACTTGTCCTTCAGTTCCTTCTGTTCCCAATTTTGATAAATCAATTATTCCGTTGTAGCCTGTAATTTCATTACCGGTTTTTACAACTTCAATTCCGAGTTTATTAAATATTTCTGACTGTTCATCTGTATCCAAATTTTTTGTAATATTATTTAAATCGGACAGAAAATCTTTTCTTGAATACTCTAAAGGAATACCGTCTTTCCCAAAAGAAGTAAAGTCAGTTGTTTTTAAAACATTTTCAAGTTCTGTATCATTATTCGCAAAGAATCCTTTAAATGCCGCTGCATATTCTCCGCTTGAAACCTCTGTCGGAGTTATAACATGGGTCATTGAATCATTTATTTCTTCAACTACTTTTTCAATATCTTCATCAAACGCATTTTTATATAAATTTCTTAAACTTTCTGTTGCGTCAGCGGATAAATTTTTGAACATTTCAATGGCATCATTTTTTTCTCTAAAATTAGAATCTTGCGAATTTGCAGCTTCAAGTTTATATATGGCATCTTTCATTTCAGAGTCAACTTCATTATTATTCATATATTCAAATAACTTTTCAATTTCATTATCATTAAGATTTTTAGCCAAACATAATGAGGCATCATCATAAAATTCCGCTTCTTGTAATCTTATTGCATTATTGAATTGGTTTTCATTAAGTTGGACAACCTGTAATGCAAAATCGTCATAGTATCCATCTGCTTTTAAATTTATTGCAGTATTAAGTTGGGTTTCATTTAAATCTTTTCCGTATGTTAATACAGACTCATCATCAAAACCTGCTTCTTTCAGCTTTATTGATTTATTAATTTGGCTTTCATCAAGTTTTGCGGCTTCAAGCGCAAAATAATCACTATGTCCGTCTGTTTTTAAATTTATCGCAGTATTAAGCTGGGTTTCATTTAAATCTTTTCCGTAGAATAACGCATAATCATCATCAACCCCTGCATCTTTCAGTTTTATTGCTTTATTTAGTTGTGTTTCATCTAAATATTGTCCGTATTCTAATGATGAATCATCATTAAACCCTGCTTTTTTAGCATTCATTACATTATTAAATTGGTTTTCATTAAGTTGGACAACCTTTAGTGCAAAAATGTCATCGTATCCATCTGTTTTTAAATTTCTCGCAGTATTAAGTTGGGTTTCATTTATATTTTGTCCATACTCTAACGAAATATAATCATTAAACCCTGCCGCCTTAGCATTTATTACATTATTAAGTTGGGTTTCATTTAAATTTTTTCCGTATACTAATAAAGTGTTGTCATCAAACCCGGCTTCTTTTAATTTAATTACACTATTAAGTTGAGTTTCATTCAATTTCATTCCGTATGCTAACGAATCACCGTTACGAAAACCTGCTTCTTTTAACGTAATAACATTATTAAGTTGAGTTTCATCTAATTTATTTCCGTATTTCAACGAATAATCATCACCAAAACCCGATTCTTTCAGCTTTATTGCATTATTTAGCCGGCTTTCATCTAAATCTTTTCCGTATACTAATGAATCATAATCACTAAAACCTGCTTCTTTAGCATTTACTGCATTATTTAGCTTGGTTGCATCTAAATCTTTTCCGTATATTAACGAATAACTCTCTTCAAACCCTGCTTCTTTAGCATTTACTGCATTATTAAGCCGGGTTTCATCTAAATCTTTTCCGTATGTTAATGAATTATTATCACTAAACCCTGCTTTTTTAGTATTTATTACATTATTAAGTTGGTTTTCTTCTAAATCTTTTCCGTATGTTAACGAATCATTATCATCAAATTCTGCTTCTTTTAGCTTTTTCGCATTATTAAGTTGGGTTTCATCAAGTTTTGCCCCCTGTAATGCAAAATAATCATTGTATCCGTCTGTTTTTAAACTTATTGCAGTATTAAGCCGGCTTTCATCTAAATTTTTTCCGTATTTTAATGAATAATTATCATCAAACCCTGCTTTTTTAGCATTTATTGCATTATTAAGTTCAATTTCATCTAAATTTTTTCCGTATTTTAAAGAAGCAATATTATCAAACTCTGCTTCTTTCAGTTTTTTTACATTGTTAATTTGGGTTTCTTTTAAATCTATTCCGTATTTCAACGAAAAATCATCATCAAACCCTGCTTCCTTACTCTTTATTGCATTATTAAGTTCAGTTTTATCTAATTTTCTTCCGTATTTTATTAAAGAATTATCACCGAACTCTGCTTCTTTTAACTTTATTACATTGTCAAGTTCGGCTTTCCCTAATTTTTGTCCGTATTTTATCGAAAATTCATCATCAAACCCTGCACCTTTTAACTTTACTGCATTATCAAGTTCGGTTTCATCTAAATATTGTCCGTGTTCTATCAAATAATCCTCATCAAACCCTGCTTTTTTGAGTTCTATTATATTATTAAGTTCATTTCCCCATAAATCTTCAGCATATAATAGCGACTTCTTTTCACTAAACCCTGCTTCTTTTAACTTTATTGCATTATCAATTTGGGATTCATATAGACATTGTCCGCATTCCAATGAATTCCGGTCATTAAACCCCGCTTCTTTCAACTTTATTGTATTATTAAGCTTGTTCTCATCTAATTTTTCTCCATGTTGTATAATCTCATCATCATTAAATCCGGCTTTAAGCATTCTATCTCTTGCACTAAGTTCGGGAGTTGTTTCTGTATCATTAACTTTTACGCTTGTATCAGCTATATTGCTTGTATTTTGAGACTTTATTTGAGTATCTGTATCGGAATTTGATATGTTTTTCGTCGAATTTGTCAAGGAATCTCCATTACAGATATCATCTGTTGATTCCAGATTGACAAATTTTAATTCCGGAGATTCATAAGCCTTTTTGCCTGCGAC
>JAJQFK010000237.1:0-1761 GCA_021201175.1 Candidatus Gastranaerophilales bacterium
TATGGGCTGATGAAGCACAGGTGTGGCAGTTATGCAAATATTTGTCTTTGCCGGAATTGTTCAATCATCTTCATAATGAAGGACATCCGGCTTTCTTCTATTTGCTTGTCATGCCCTTTGCAAAAATGTTCTCTGATATAATCTATATGCAGCTAATATGTTGGGCATTTATGTGCGTATCTGTTTTCCTTTTATTTTATTTTGCTCCGTTTAAATTATATACAAAATTTGCAATAACTCTAAGTGCAGGGTTTTTCTATTTTCTGCCGGTTATTGCAAGAAGCTATTCTATTCTTCCCGCACTTGTTTTTCTTGCCGCAATTCTATATTCAAAACAAAAAGAACACCCTGTTTTATATGCTCTTGTGTTAGCTGCAATCGCTAATACGCATGCAATCATGTTCGCATTTTCGTTTATTTTATTTTGCTTGTTTATCTATGATAATTTTATTAAGAATCAAGATAAAAACTTCAAAAAATATATTTTGCCTGTTGTTATTTTTGTCCTTGGTTTTTGTGCCGTTATCTGGCAGCTGCATGATAGCGTGGGCAGTAATTATTATATGTCTTTTAATTTTAAAGATGTATTTGAAAAAATACCAAAACTTCTATTTTATTTTTTTGTTAACGGATACAATAATGTTTTAACAATAAAGAATTTACCGCGTTTAAGTACGCTTGATATTAGTTTAATTTCAGCAATGGCGGTGTGTTATTTATATTGCTTCTTTTATTTGTTCAGAAACAGCAAAAGATTTTTCTTTATTGCAAGTTTAAGTATTTTATTCCAATTCGCAATATATGTATTTGCTTATGGTTATAATATGTTATTTGTTAACAGAATTTTTTCAGCTCATATTATATTGTTATTTTGCTTATGGCTAAGTTTTGTGTATAATTCAGGCGGTAATACATTCAACCTGAAAGAATCTGTAATAAATGTATTATTGTTTATATTTTTTATCTTAACGGCTTTTAACGGATTTAACTATTATAAAATTGATATAATGGGAAATTATTCCGGTGCAAAAGAAACCGCAAACTTTATCCAAAATAATATAACCCCTGAAAACTCATTATTTTATATTGATAATGAACCATACTGTATATCTGTAGTCTATTATTTGAATAAAGAAGGGAAAACAAATTATAATTTATATTCTGTTATAAGAAATAAAAATCTTAAATATGTTGTTTGGGATGAAAAATCGTATTATACGTTTATGACAGAAGCATGGAGTAATTACGCAGAGTGGCAGAACGAAAAACCTATTAATAAAGATAAAGATATATTTGTACTAAGAGCCAAAAAAAATGACTCATCATCAGATCTTGAAAAAACTCAAAAGCATAATTTTAAAAAGATATTTGAATCTTCTAAAACAATTGACCCTTATGAAGGGTACAATTTATATCAATATACAGGACAGGTACTTATTCAGAATCAACATTGTGATTAACTGTAAATTGGAGGAAATTTCCTATTAAATTTTCATTCCAAACTTGAACGCCATTTGGAACATTTAAAACGCATGGAGTAAAATTCCAAATATATTTAATACCGGAATCAACCAGAAAATTGCTAACCTCCTGAGCGTTAATTCGCGGCACTGTAAGAATAGCAATTTTTGCATTGTGTTTTTCAGCAAGCATAGGAAGTTCATTCAAGTGAAAGACTTCTCTATCATTAACCTTTATACCTATTTTCTCCGACGAATTATCAAAAAGCGCAGAAATTTTGAAACCGTATGCCTCAAAATT
>JAJQFK010000237.1:1771-5938 GCA_021201175.1 Candidatus Gastranaerophilales bacterium
TATCATATTTTGCAAGCGCCATACCTAAATTACCGGCACCGACAACAAACGCAGTTTTTACAGATTTAAATTTTAATGTATCTTCAATTAAAATTTTCAATTCTTTAACTTTGTAACCAACCTTGCATTTCCCCTTATATTTGAGTAATGCAATATCTTTTCTTACCTGAGTATTATCTATATGTAATAAATCGGCAATTTGCGGGCTTGAGATGTATTCTATATTTTTTTCAATATAATCAGTTAAAATGCTATGATATAAAGTCAATCTATTTATAACTTTATCCGAAATAAATTTTTGCATAACCAAAATTTCCTATAAAAAGAGAGGAACATTTTATGTTCCTCTCTTGAAAATTAATCTCTATACGATACCGTTATAAGCATCAAGATAGATTTTCTTAATATCTTCCATTAACGGATAAACCGGATTTGCACCTGTGCATTGGTCATCATAAGCCAATTCAACAAGTTCATCAAGGTTATCCATAAATGTTTTTTCTTCAACACCAAAGTCTTTAATAGAATTTGGCAGATTGATTTTCTTCATTAAATCGTCAACCGCTTTAATTAACAATTCAACTTTTTCATCATCATTTTTACCGCCTAAGCCGATTTCATCAGCAACCTGACCGTATTTTGCTTTAGCACACGGGAACTTATATTGCGGGAATATTGCCTGTTTCTTTGGTGCGTCAGAAGCATTAAATTTAATAATTTGTCTTATTAATAAAGCGTTAGCAACACCATGAGGAACGTGGTACATAGCTCCTAATTTATGAGCCATAGAATGGCAAAGTCCTAAGAATGAGTTTGCAAATGCCATACCGGCAATAGTTGCGGCATAATGCATTTTTTCTCTTGCAATAGGATCATTTGCGCCTTCATTATAAGAACGTTCTAAGTATCTGAATACAAGTTTTGTTGCTTCTAAAGCATTTGAATTAGTGAAGTTGGTTGCCATACAAGAAACGTAAGCTTCAAGAGCATGAACAAGCGCGTCAATACCGGAAGCGGAAGTTAATCCTTTAGGCATACCGTCAACAAAATTCGGGTCAATAATTGACATATTCGGAGTTAAAGCGTAATCAGCTATTGCATATTTTACATGTGTTTCATCGTCTGTAATAATAGCAAACGGAGTAACTTCAGAACCTGTACCTGATGTAGTCGGGATTGCAACCATCATTGCTTTTTTGCCCAAATCAGGAATTTTGCAGATTCTTTTTCTGATATCCATGAATCTCATAGAAATATCTTCAAAGTTAATTTCAGGCTGTTCATACATTAACCACATAATTTTAGCAGCATCCATAGGAGAACCGCCGCCTAAAGAGATAATTACATCGGGTTCAAACGGTCTTAAAGTAGCCATTGCCTGATTAATTGTAGATAAAGTAGGATCCGGTTTAACATCAAAGAATACTTCGTGTTCAATTCCGATTTCATCAAGAACTTTTGTAATACTGTCAACAGCGCCGGAATTAAATAAGAATCTGTCTGTAACAATAAATGCACGTTTTTTGCCTTGAAGTTCGCGGAGTGCTAAATCAGTAGCGCCTCTTTTGAAATAGACTTTAGCAGGAACCTTAAACCATAACATATTTTCTCTCCTTTCAGCAACGGTTTTATAGTTTAATAAGTTTTCTACGCCGATGTTACCCGAAACGGCATTACCGCCCCAAGAACCGCAGCCGAGTGATAAAGACGGTTCCAATTTAAAGTTATATAAATCACCAATACCGCCTTGAGATGAAGGAGAGTTAATTAATACTCTGCAAGTAGGCATTTTTTCAGCATATTTGTCGATTCTTTCTTTATGACGTTCATCTGTATAAAGAACTGATGTGTGCCCAGCACCGCCTTTAGAAACAAGTTCATAAGCCATTTCAGCAGCTTCATCAAAATCTTTTGCTTTATACATAGTCAAAATTGGAGATAATTTTTCTCTTGAGAACGGATCTTCCCAATCAACAGACGGTCTTTCAACCAATAAAATTTTAGCATTTTCAGGAGTTGTAAAACCTGCAAGTTCAGCGATTCTGTGTGCCGGCTGTCCTACTATATCAGGGTGAGCGGTACCGCGTTTCGGGTCAATAAACGGAAGGTCAATCATTTTCTTTTGTTCTGCTTTGCTTACTAAGTATGCCCCTCTGTAAATGAATTCTTTTTTAACTTCTTCGTAAACGCTGTCAACTACAACAACTGATTGTTCAGAAGCACAAATCATACCGTTATCAAATGTTTTAGACATCAAAACAGAAGAAACAGCCATTTTAATATCAGCAGTTTCATCTATAACAGCGGATGTATTACCGGGTCCAACACCTAATGCGGGATTTCCGGAAGAATATGCAGCTTTTACCATACCGGGGCCGCCTGTAGCTAATATGCAATCAATCAGCGGGTGATTCATTAATGCGCTTGAAAGTTCCAAAGAAGGAACATCTATCCATCCTATAATGTTTTCCGGAGCACCGGCTTTAACAGCAGCTTCCAAAACTACTTTTGCTGCAGCGATTGTTGATTTTGTTGCTCTCGGGTGGGGTGAGAATATTATTGCATTTCTTGTTTTTAAAGCAATCAATGACTTAAATATTGCGGTTGATGTAGGGTTTGTAGTAGGAACAATACCTGCTAATACACCTAAAGGTTCAGCGACAATTTTAGTACCGTTAGCTTTGTCTTCTTTAATAATTCCGCATGTTTTAGCGTTTTTGTGTTTGTTATAAATATATTCGGAAGCAAAGTGGTTTTTGATAATTTTATCTTCAAGAACGCCCATGCCTGTTTCTTCAACAGCCATTCTTGCTAAAGGAATACGTGCTTTATCAGCAGCCGCAGCAGCAGCTTGAAATATAGCATCTACCTGTTCTTGAGTATAAGTCTCATAAATTTTTTGTGCTTTTTTTACTTTTGAAATAAGCACTTCTAACTGATCAAGTGTTTCGACGGCATTAGATTGATTAAGAGCTTTTTCCAATGCCTCGATTGTTTTTTTGCTTTTTGTTGCCATAATGTTTCGAGTCCTTTCGTGATTAAAATCTCTATTTATAGCAAACCATAAATAAACATAAAAGTCAACAAAATTGAGAGTTATATAGCAAATTTCGCAAAATATTATTAAATCTTAGACTATTTCGGTGTGCGGGTTATGAATTTAGTATATTTTGGCAATATCTGACGGCATTCTTTATTGTATTATTGTAATTTTCAAGTTCTTCCTGATTAGAATTTACTATTTGAGTATATCCGCTTACGCTGTTGGTACTGAAATATAAATTATATAAATCCTTGTATTTTGAAATGTCTTTCGCGCCTGAAAGTACTTTTAGTCCGAGGTTATGAAATGTACCCAGATTTGCTGCTGTATTCAGTTGTTCATTATTACAATCTCTTTTATTAACTATGTAATCTGAAATTCCCGGTTCAACCCCTTTAGCGCATAGATAGCGAAATTTATTGTAATGTTCATCGTCCGCATTTGCTGCTGAATATGCGACATCAGGTTCTGTTTTCTTATCAAGCAATTGATTAAATCTTAAAAATTTTTTATTATCAAAATTTTTTAATGCCTCATTTGAGTATCTAAATTTAGCGCCTATTTCACTATTATAATCAAGACGTTTATATCGACACCGGTGTTCATCACTAAAGCTTTGCTCAAAATCAAACTGCGGATAAAATTTCCCCAACAAATTGTCTTCAAACTCTAATGCTTTTTTGTATGCAATTGTCGGTTCCATCTTTTTATTGATTAATTGATTAAATTTATAGTATTTTTTTTCATCTAATTTACATGCGCTGTATGCGATAGCAGGTTTAACTCCTTTATCAATTGACTGGTAATATTTAGGGAGTGATAAATTTTTTTTATCATTAATTTCTCTTGCTTTATTTGCATAAAAAACTGTGCATTTTTTCTCATATAAGTAATCAGAGATTGATTTGCTTTTTCTGTTTGTAATGTTTTTTGTTTCGTCAATATTATTTATTTCGGCGGATTTTACAAAAATATCTTTACTTTGATTCTTTTTGTAAACTTGTCCGGATTCTGAAGAACGAACTATAGCATTGACTTTATTTGGAGTTGAAATACAATTTATAGAATCCATAATACACCCTTACTTACTTATTCTTTATTCTTAAAACATGTGATGTTAAAAA
>JAJQFK010000090.1 GCA_021201175.1 Candidatus Gastranaerophilales bacterium
CTTGAAAAGGTGAGCCCCAATTTTTCGGTGACGAGGAGTCATCGAAAAATGCGGGTGACACTAGATTGAGATTGTTTTAAAGAGGAAAAAATGTCAAAAGACGTAATAGAATTTGAAGGAACAATAATAGAGTCATTGCCGAATGCAATGTTTAAAGTCGGATTAGAGAACGGGCATGAAATACTGGCTCATATATCCGGAAAAATAAGAAAGAATTTTATAAAAATATTGCCCGGAGATAAAGTGAAAGTAGAAATGACTCCGTACGATTTGACAAGAGGCCGCATAACATACAGACTTAAATAATAATATAAAGGAAACAGACATGAAAGTAAGAGCTTCAGTAAAACCGCTTTGTGATAAATGCAAAGTGATTAAAAGAAAAGGCAGAGTAGCAATAATTTGTGAAAATCCGAAACACAAACAAAGACAAGGTTAGTTTCACGTAGGCTGACCGAGCTTGCGAGGGAATGCCGAAGGGGCGTAAATCGGTCGGAGCGCAAGAATACGCAGTATTCTGAAGCGAAGATACAAGATTTCGCCGGAAGTGATAACTAAAGCAGTCTAATTTTCCGTAGGGTGGAACGAAGTGAACCCGAAGTAATGAAAATCCGACGGAGTGACAAAATTGCGGAGCAATTTTAAAACGGAGTTAAGGATTTGAATGAAGGAATAATTAGAAAGAGTTAACAGCAGGCGAAGATACAAGATTTCGCCGGAAGTGATAACTAAAGCAGTCTAATTTTCCGCAGGGTGGAACGAAGTGAACCCGAAGTAATGAAAATCCGACGGAGTGGCAAAATTGCAGAGCAATTTTAAACGGAATTAAGGATTTGAATGAAGGAATAATTAGAAACAGTCAAGCAAGACAAAAAGATACAAAATCCAATAGAAATATAAAGTAAAAGGAGAAAATATGGCAAGACTTGCCGGGGTTGATTTACCCCGTAACAAAAGAATGGTAATTGCGTTGACCTATATATTCGGTATAGGACCGGCGAGAAGTTCCAAGATATTGGCAGCATGCGGAATATCTGAGGATTTAAGAACAGATGATTTAACTGATGACAATATTAAAAAATTAAGAGAAGAAATTGCGCATTACACAATAGAAGGTGATTTAAGACGTGAAGAATCTCTAAATATAAAAAGGTTAAGCGAAATAAACTCATACAGAGGAATGCGCCACAGACGCAAACTTCCTGCAAGAGGACAGAGAACCAAAACAAACGCGAGAACAAGACGCGGAAAGAAAACAGGACCAATTGCCAATAAGAAATAATTAAAGGAGTAATATAAACAATGGCTAGACCGGTAAAAACAAAAAAGAAAGAAAAAAAGAATGTATTGCAAGGTGTTGTACATATACAGTCAACATTTAATAATACAATCGTAACTTCAACAGATACACAGGGTAATGCTATTGCTTGGGCTTCTGCCGGAGGCTGCGGATTTAAAGGTGCAAGAAAAGGCACACCGTTTGCAGCGCAGTCAGCAGCAGAAAAGGTTGCAAAGCAATCAATAGACCAAGGAATGAAAAAGGTTGAAGTTTATATTAAAGGACCGGGTTCAGGCAGAGAAACAGCAATCAGAGCTATACAGGCTGCCGGACTTGAAATTACCTTGATTAAGGACGTTACACCGATTCCTCATAACGGATGTCGTCCGCCGAAAAGACGCAGAGTATAATAATAATAACGTAAGGAGTCATAAAATTGGCTAAGTATACAGGACCATCAAATAAATTATTCCGTAACTACGGTGTTACGGATTTATCAAACAGAAAGCTGGTTTCTTCATTAAGACAAAATGCATCTGGTCAGCATGGCGCAGCAAGAAAAAAACTTTCTGAATATGCAATTCACTTGAACGAAAAACAAAAAATTCGTTTAACATATCTTTTAAGTGAAAAACAGTTCGTTAGATATTACAATGAAGCAAGCAGAAGAAAAGGCGTTACAGGTACTATTCTTCTTCAGTTGTTAGAATCAAGACTTGATAATATACTGTTTAGAACAGGGTTCGCAATTTCAAGAAAACAAGCAAGACAAATTGTTAATCACGGGCATGTTCTGGTAAACGGCAAAAGAGTTGATATACCTTCTTTTATCGTAAAACCGTCTGATGTAATTACATTTAAAGAATCAAGTAATAATTTTGTGAAATCTGTCTTGGAATCAATCGATCTTGCGCTTGCTCCGGCATGGATAACAATAGACAAAGAAGCTTTAAAGTTGACATTTGACAGAATTCCCGAAAGAGAAGAATTGGATCCGGAGCTTAAAGAACAGCTTGTAATCGAGTTTTATTCTAAATAATTGTAGGAGATTAATTATAATGGAATTGAAAATAAAATGTATTAATACAACTACCAGTTCTGATGGTTCTCAATATGGTAAATTTGTTGTAGAACCGTTAGAAAAGGGATTTGGTACAACAATAGGCAATGCTTTAAGGAGAGTATTATTATCTTCATTAGAAGGTGCCGCTGCAACATCAATAAGAATAGAAGGTATAACACACGAATATACTTCAATTCCGGGGATTGTTGAAGATGCTATTGATATTATGTTAAACTTAAAAGGTTTGACAGTTAAAACAGAAGATAAAGATCCTCAGCATTTGAAACTTGAAACGGATAAACCCGGACCTGTTCTTGCAGGAGATTTACAGTTACCGGCAGGTGTAAAAGTTGTAAATCCTGATTGGTTGATTTGTACAATCTCTGAAGGCGGAAGTATTTCTGCGGATATAACTATAGAAACAGGAAAAGGCTATAGAACAGTTGATGTTCTAAAAGAAAATAAAGGCAATATTCCGATTGATTTATTACCTATCGATGCTTCATTTATGCCTATAAAAAGAGTAAGTTATAATGTTGAAAATACACGTGTAGGTGATGTTATAGATTATGATAAACTGACTCTTGAAATATGGTCAAACGGAAGTATTGATGTAAGCAGTGCTTTAAGTCAGGCGGCTAATTTGTTGATTGAACAATTTATGCAGATATCAGCAATTACCGGACAGCCTGCGGTTCTGAATAATCCGCATGTCGTTGAAGAAGTCGAAGAAGAATCACAAGCGCCAAGTATTTCTATAGAAGATTTAGAATTATCTGTTCGTGCATATAACTGCTTAAAAAGAGCAAGTATTAATTCTTTAACGGAATTATTGAAAAAATCAGAACATGATTTACTAAATATAAAGAATTTTGGTAAAAAATCTTCTGATGAAGTTATAGAAAAACTGCATCAGGTCGGTTTGGAATTACAGCCAAATCCGGAAGGTGTAGAATTAGAAGAAGTATAATTACAAAAGGACAAATAAAATGAGACACCAATGCAACAGTAACAGACTGTCCAGACCAAAAGATCAAAGAGATGCTTTACTAAGATCTTTAGCTACAGAACTGTTTTTACATGGCGAAATCACAACAACTATTTCAAAAGCTAAAGCATTAAAACCTTATGCTGAAGAAATAATTACCCTTGCAAAAAGGGGTGATTTACATGCCAGAAGGCAGGCTGCAAAATATATATTTGATGTAGAAACATCAAATTTTGTGGACAATGTAACAGGAGAAATTTTTGAAAGTGAGCAGGAAGGTAAAAAACTTGTACCGCTTACTGTATTAAGAAAATTATTCTGCGAAATAGGAAAGCAATACGAAAACAGAAACGGCGGATATACAAGAATATATCACTTGCCGCCAAGACGCGGTGATGCTGCGGAAATGGCAATTATTCAATTAGTATAATGAATAGATATTTACTGGTAATGGAGTATATAGGTACATCATATCAGGGCAGCCAAAAACAGCCGCAAAAAATGCTGAAATCCAATATTCCCGTAGTTACTATACAAGGGGAAGTGGAGAAGGCAATCAGTACATTGACAAAAACAAAAACCAAAACAATTTTTTCAGGCAGAACCGATGCCGGTGTTCACGCTAAAGGGCAGACTGCTCATTTTGATACGGAGCTTGAACTAAATCCGTGTAAGTTCGTTAATTCCATGAATGGTATTCTTCCGGGAACTATTAGTATAAGGGAATTAATAAAAGTCGAGAAAACGTTCCACGCACAAAAAAGTGCAAAGGCAAGATATTACAGATATACAATTGTAAATCGAAATCAGCGCAGTGCGTGGGATGAAAATTGTTTATTAGTAAAATACCCCTTGGATATAGACAGAATGAATGAATCATTAAGCTATATCCGCGGGGTACATGATTTTTCGGCATTTAAGAAAGTTAAAACTGAAAATCCGGCTAAAATATGTAATATGTATAAAGCGAAAGCATACAGGGATGGTGAATTCATTTATATAGATTTTATTGCAGACAGGTTTTTGTACAATATGATCAGATCGATCGTCGGAACTCTCCTAAAGATAGAAAGAAATTCTTTAGCCCCGAATACACTTAAAGAAATTCTGGAATCAAGGGATAAAACAAAAGCAGGTTCGACCATAAGCCCCGAGGGCTTAACATTAATAAAAGTAATATACAATGATATAAATATGGAGAAAGCTTATGAAAACTTATTCAGCTAAACCTCTTGAAGTAGAAAGAAAGTGGTACTTGTTAGATGCCGAAGGTCAAACACTCGGCAGATTAGCAGTATTTGCCGCAAATTTACTAAGAGGAAAGCACAAACCGCAATATACTCCAAATGTAGATACAGGAGATTTTGTAATAATTATAAACTCAGCAAAAATCTGCATTTCAGGAAAGAAAGAAACAGATAAAATATATTATCATCACACAGGATATCCGGGCGGTTTAAAATCGGCATCATTTAAGGAATTAATGGAAAAAGATGCAACACTTGCATTAGAGAAAGCTATAAAAGGTATGTTGCCGCATAATACATTAGGACAGGAACAGTTCAACAAATTAAAAATATATGCAGGAAGCGAGCATCCTCATGCTGCACAAAAACCTGTTATTTATAAAGAAACGGAGGCTAAATAATGGCGAATAAAGAAATTATGGCAACCGGAAGAAGAAAAACTGCAATAGCTGTTGTTAAACTTGTAAAAGGAAAAGGCAGAGTATTTGTTAACGGTAAAACCTTTTCGGAATATTTTGGTAACAGAGCAGCATTAGAGATGATGGTGTACAGACCTTTAGCATTAACTGATAATCAAGAAAAATATGATGTAAGAGTTAAAGCCGTAGGCGGTGGTGTTTGCGCCCAAGCCGGAGCAATAAAACATGGTATTTCAAGAGCATTATTAAAAATGAACGAAGAATATAAATCTGTTTTAAAATCAGAAGGTTTATTAACCAGAGATGCCAGAGTTAAAGAACGTAAAAAATACGGAAGAAAAAGAGCAAGAAAGAGATTTCAGTTCTCAAAACGTTAATATTTTTATTTTACAAAGACCTCCAATATGGAGGTCTTTTAATATAATTAATATTGCCTGAACTGTCTTTGGATTTTTTAGTAATTTGAATCAATACTTTATATTCAAAGTCAAACTACTGTAAAATAGCGCGGCAATCTCTGCCATTTATAAGTCTTGTACTTGTTGGGGGTAGAAACCCCAACCTTTGGACTACTTAATTCCTTCATATTTCGTAATAATTAATAGAAATATCTACGACTAAGAAAAATAAAATTTCAAATGAAATAGAAAAAATAACCGAACAGGTGGAAGCTTTTAAATCAAGACGAAGGGAGTTAGAACCGCAGCTTGAAGAAATAAGAAATGAATTAAAAGAAAATCTAATTGATATAAATTCGTTAGTTCCTACAGAAATTTCAACGGAAGAAATTACCGCCAGAGTACAAAAACTGCAAAAGAAAATGGAAGAAATGGAACCCGTTAACATGCTTGCAATACAAGCTTATGATGAAGTAAAAGCAAGGCAGGAAGAAAAAAA
>JAJQFK010000287.1 GCA_021201175.1 Candidatus Gastranaerophilales bacterium
CTTAATGATTTTGAATGTTCATTAAAGTATTTTATAATATACATAATTATTTTGTTTGGAAGAATTAAGAATAGGAATAGGAATTTTAAGTGAAAGAATTTCAATTACTCAATAAAAATTTTGTTAGTTTGTTTATTTCGCAGCTGTGTACGCATTTAGGCGATTCTATTATACAAGTTATTTTAATAGCTGCATTTCTTAGTAATATGGAAAAACCGGGAGCAATAATAGCATTAATGCTTTTTAGTTTTATTTTTCCGTCTTTTGTTGTGAGCATTTGGGCAGGAAGTATTGTTGACAGAATTTCAAGAAAAAGAATTATGATTCTAAGTGCTTTATATAGAGCTGTTGTCTTGGTTCTTGCACTTTTATATTTTATATTTTTTGCTGATAAAAGTAATTTGGTAAGTTCTCTACCTGTATATGGAATAATTCTAAGTCTGTTAATAGGTGTTGGAACAGCATTTTTCTATCCTGCAAAAATGTCATCAGTTCCTAATGTTGTTAATACAGAGAATTTAAAACCCGCAACTGCTCTTATTTCAGGTTCAGGCACTTGGGCATTAACTTTTGGGGCACTTGCTGCATCCGGGCTTATTTTAAAAATAGGCTCTTTAAATATTTATTATATAGCTTGTTTAATGTATATAATACCTTGCTTGCTGCTGCCTGTTATTTCTTTCAAAAATGATAGCAATCAAGACCGGTATAATGAAAAGTTTGATATTTCAAAAGATATTAAAAAAACATTCAGCTTTTTGTTTTCTCACAAAAAAGCTTTAAACATGATTATTTTAGGGGCGGCACTTTCATTAATTTCTGCTGTATTTTATAATACAATGAACACTTTCGCATCTGATTTTTATCATGTTAGTATTGAAGAACTTTCAAAACTAAAATGTATGCTTGGTTATGGAACTGTTCTGGGTGTTATAATAATAGTTTTATTCGGCAAAAAATTTAAAACAAATAAAACTATTGTAGCGGCATTTTTGGGCTTGTTTCTTTGCTTAATTACGGCTGCATTTTGTACGACGTTTTCCAGAGCTTATTTATGGCTTGGATTAATCGGACTTTTTGCCGCTATAATGAAAGTTACAATTGATACTGTATTACAAAAAGTTTCACCTAATTTTATAAGAGGTAAAATCTTTGCCTTTGTTTCTGTTTTAGAAACTTTTGTTTCGCTTATTGGTATAGCTTTTGTTTCTTTATTTGTCGGAATTATTCATCCGATTACTATATTTCATTGTATAGCTGTTGTTTCTGCTTTTATGGCACTGGGTCTGTTAGCTGCAAACAAAGAATTTAGGTATTTTGTATTAAGGATTACTATTGGACAGATATTCAAAACATTGTTTATTTATAAATTTGAAGGCGTTGATAATATTCCGAAAAAAGGTAAAATTATTTTAGCCGGAAATCACACAGGTCACCTGGACCCCTTTATTATACAAATGGCATTAAAACGTAATTTATGGTTTGTCACAGGACCTGCCGCATTTAAAATTCCCGTTATTAAACATTTACTAAAATGGTTTAATGTTTTGCCCTTGTCGTTTGGTTCGGGGTTGGATGCTATCAACAATGCTGTTACAAAATTAAAGAATGCTGAGGCTGTTATTATATTTCCGGAAGGTAAATTTACTGATGACGGCAGCCTTTGCAAGTTTCACCGCGGGGTTGGAATTATGGCAAAAGAAGCGAATTGTCCGATTGTTCCGTTTGCAATAAAAGGCGGTTTTGAGGCTTGGGGCAAAATTAGACGTAAACCAAAGCTCTTTACAAAAATTGTAATTCAGTTTGGACAACCTGTTACTGATTTATCTGTTGATGAAAAAGAAATTACTCATGAACTGGAGCAAAGAGTCCGTTTTATGAAGGA
This sequence comes from Candidatus Gastranaerophilales bacterium, assembly GCA_021201175.1. GTDB lineage: Bacteria > Cyanobacteriota > Vampirovibrionia > Gastranaerophilales > Gastranaerophilaceae > Avigastranaerophilus. The sequence goes on from JAJQFK010000287.1 coordinate 1,886, forward strand.
CTCACTTGAAAGCAGGGCTTTTTATAATATCAAAGATACTGAATATACAAACTTTCTGGATATAATGAAAGAATACAGCGACACCTACGGACAAACAATGGCTGTTTCGCTAAAAACAAAGGAGGGATATGAAGAAATCAGCTATGTAGATTTATCCCGCCGGGCAAAAAGGTTTGCCAATTATTTAATTGAAAATATTGATATACAAAGAAATGACAGAATAGCAATTATTTGTGAGTCGCGTCCTGAATTTGCCGTCGGAATTTTTGCTTCAATTCAAACAGGTGCAATAACTGTTCCTCTTGATGTTAAATTAACAATTCCCGAACATACTCACATTTTAACTGATTGCAATCCTAAAATAGTGTTATGTTCAAGCCATTATTTAGAACATGCAATTGAACTTAAAAATAATGTTAACTCTATAAAAGAGATATTTGTTCTTGATGATGAACCAAGAGGACATGCAGAAATTGCTTCGGTTTCAAAACTTGATTCAAATATAGAAAAAAATATAGCAAGACCTCGTTCAATGGAAGAAACTGCGCTTATTGTTTATACCTCCGGTACAACTGGAAATCCAAAAGGCGTAATGATAAGCTTTAGAAATATTTATTCTCAAATGAAAGATTTTGAAAAGCTCTTTAAATTAACAAAAGATAATACTTTACTTTCAATTCTGCCGTTAAATCATTTATTAGAATTGAATGTCGGCTTTTTTGGAATGTTGTTTATGGGCGCAAAAATTGTTTATATAAAAACATTGAATCCTAAAGAATTAACATCTGTCATGAAAGAAAAGAAAATAACTAACATGATAGTTGTTCCTCTTGTTGCCAAAATGCTTAAAAATAGTGTTGATAAACAAATAAAGAAGCAGCCTGAATATGCGCAGAAAATATTTAGAATTATGTATAGCGTAGCACAATATATGCCAAGGCGTATAAAAAGGCTTATGTTCAAATCAATTGTTGATGGTTTTGGCGGAAAGTTTGAATGTTTTATATCCGGCGGGGCACCTTTAGAACCGGATATTGCCGAGTTTTTTAAAAGAATCGGAATCCCGGTTTTTGAAGGCTACGGCTTAACAGAAACAAGTCCGGTTATTTCTACAAATGACTATAAACATCATAAAATAGGAACAGTTGGTGTGCCATTGCCTTCTGTCACGGTTAAGCTTTCGGAGCAAGGTGAAATTCTTGTATCGGGTTTAAATGTAATGCAAGGTTATTATAACAAGCCGCAAATGACTGCCGAAGTTATAGATGAGAATGGATGGTTTCATACGGGGGATATCGGCGAAATTGATAAAGACGGTTTTGTCAAAATTACCGGAAGAATTAAGAATATGATTGTACTCGGCGGAGGCAAGAAAATATTTCCCGAAGAAGTTGAAGCTGTTCTTGAGGCATCTGAGTATATAAAAGAACTTTGCGTACTTTCTTTAAAAATTAAATCTGGTAACAAAGCAGGAACCGAGGAAGTTGGAGTTATTATTGTTCCATCTGATGAACTTGCTAAAAAATCTGATGAGGAAATTCAGAAAACTTTAGAGGAAGAAGTCAAAAGTCTTTCCGAAAAAAATCTTGCACCGTACAAAATGCCTACTGTAGTTGTTTTTAGACGGGAAGATTTACCTAAAACATCGACGCAAAAAGTTAAGAGAAAAGACCTTGTGAATTGGTATGACTCACTAAGTTCCATAGGTACAAATGTATAACATTAAGGAGAAAAAAGAATAGTGGAACATTTTGTATTTACGCACAACGTTAAAGTTGCATTAGTAATATTGTATGCTGTAATATTTTTGCTTTTGAGCACTGTTAAAATTGCGCAAATAATAACAAGTAAAGATTTAGATAATATTTGGATAAGGCTTAAATCGTTTTTAGCAATTGTAATCTTTTTTACGCTTGCATTTTGTTTCAATAAATTATGCGCGTTTCTGTTTTTAGCTTTAATAAGCTATTTAAGTTTGAAAGAATTTTTGTCTTTAATTCCGACACGAAAAACAGACCGTAATGTGCTTCTTTGGGCATATTGTTCAATTCCGGCGACTTATTACATTATTTATATTAATTGGGTAACACTCTTTTATTTGTTTATTCCATTATATATGTTTATATTAATTTCTGTTAGAATGGTACTTTCAGGTAATACTCAGGGCTTCCTTAAAAATCTTGCCGTAATTCAATGCGGATTAATGACAACAATTTATGCTCTTGGATATTTGGGAATGATTGCAATTATTCCAATGGAAATTAATCCAAAAGGCGGAGCTTTAGGTTTATTGTTTTACATTCTGGTTCTTACTGTGGCAAATGATTTTATGCAAATGTTCAGCGGAAAGCTTTTCGGAAAACATAAAATCATTCCGAATGTAAGTCCTAATAAAACATGGGAAGGATTTATCGGAGGAATTATCGGAACAACAATTTTATCAGTTATAATGGGATATTTTATAACCCCATTTACAATTGGACAGTTAATTTTTGCGGGGATTGTTCTTGCAATATTCGGATTTTTTGGAGATGTTACAATGTCGGCAATCAAAAGAGATTTGGGTGTTAAAGACACTAGTACCCTTATTCCGGGGCATGGTGGAATTTTAGACAGGCTGGATAGTTTGTTATTTACTGCTCCATTGTTTTATCATTATACGGCGTATATTTATCACATTGTTATTCCGAGGTAGTTATGAGTAAGATTTTAAAATATTTATTTTTCTTTTGTATTATTAAACCATATATTTATTTGGTGTTGGGTGTTAATGTAAGCGGGGCGGAAAATCTTCCAAAAATTTCTAAAAATCCGGCAATTATTGTCGCAAATCATAATAGTCATATTGATACAATGCTTTTGATGAGTTTATTTTCGTGTTCACAACTTTTAAAGATTCATCCTGTTGCAGCTGCTGATTATTTTTGTAATACAAAACTTAAAACCTTTATATTTAAAACTCTTTTTGGATTAATTCCAATATCAAGAAAGTTACATAAAGCAACAAAAGAAGAAATATTCAAAGAAATAAACGAAACATTAAGAAACGGTGAAACAATTATTATATATCCGGAAGGTACAAGAGGCATTGACAATACAATTCAAGAATTTAAATCAGGTGTTGCTCATATTGCGAAGATGAATCCTCAAATTCCGGTTATTCCGGTTTTTATTAATGGTCCTGACAGGATTTTACCTAAAGGAGCATTTTTATGGGTTCCGTTTATCGCGGATGTATATATTGCAGAACCTGTATTCTATGACAATTCGCCTACAAAAGAATTTACTCAAAAAATTAAAGGAATCGTTAGTAATTTGAAGGCAGAACATCAAAGACGCGAAGAATTATAAAATAAAATTGCAAAATTATTTTTAGTTTATATTAAATAAATGAAAGGGAAATTATGATTTCAGTTTATCAATTAAAAAAAAGATTTCAAGATATATTACGACCAATTTCAGAAAATCTTGTAAAAATAGGAGTAACCGCAAATATGGTTACAATATCAGCTTTTATTTTATCTGTGATTACGGGGGCTGTTGTTTATTTTTTTGTTCCAAAATGTAACTATGTTTATTGGATATTGCCGGTTTCATTATTTATCCGCATGGCTTTAAATGCAATTGATGGCATGCTGGCAAGAGAACATAATCAAAAAAGTAATTTAGGAGCGGTATTTAATGAACTTGGCGATATTCTTTCTGATGTTGTTATATATGTTCCGTTGTTATATGTGTGCGGTTGCTGTTTTTGGCTGATTTTCTTATTCATTGTTTTAACTATAATAAGCGAAACTGTCGGAATTATGGGAATTCAAATTAATGCTTCAAGACACTATGAAGGACCTATGGGAAAAAGTGACAGAGCTTTTTGGCTTAGTATATTGGCAATTGTTTTAGTTTTTGTTCAACTTTCACCGAAAATAATTGATATATTTATTGGAATTTTATCTTTATTACTTGTTTATACAATTTTTAACCGCATTAAAGGCGCATTAAAAG